>NZ_VBZC01000039.1:37988-91671 GCF_005786655.1 Streptomyces montanus | reverse complement strand
GACCGGCGGCCGCGGGCCCGGGCCGGACGGACGCCGCAGCCCGACGATCGCCCCAGCGCAGGACAGTGCCGTCGGGCCGCCGTGCGGCCGTGCCGCCGTGCGGCCGTGCCGCCGAAGAGTGCGGGCGGTGCGAGGGTCACGGCTGGCCGTATCCCTTGAACCGCTCCCCCACCTCCGCGAGCTCCTCGCGGCTCAGCAGCGTGGGCGTGTGGCCCGGCAGCGAGGACGCCGTCAGCCACAGGCGGCACATCCACTCCAGTTGGGCCGTGCGGTCGTAGGCCTGGGAGAGGCTGGTGCCGTAGGTGAGGGTGCCGTGGTTCTGGAGGAGGCAGCCCGTGCGGTCCCGTAGAGCACGGAGCATGTTCTCGGCCAACTTTTCCGTGCCATAAGCGGCATAGGGGGCAACTCGGACGGGGCCGCCGAGCGCGGCGGCCATGTAGTGGATGAGCGGCAGCTCCCGCACGAGGGTCGAGACGGCCGTGGCGTGCACGGCGTGCGTATGCACGACGGCGCGGGCGTCGGTGGCGCGGTAGACCGCCAGATGCATGGGCAGTTCGCTGGTCGGAACGAGTGAACCGAGCACCTGCCGGCCGTCGAGACCGACCCCGCAGACATCCTCGGACCCGAGGCGGTCGTACGGGACTCCCGTCGGCGTGACCAGGACGGTGTCCCCGACCCGGACCGACACATTGCCCGAGGTGCCGACGACCAGACCGTCGGACACGGTCCGGCGGGCCGTGGTCACCAGGTCGTGCCACGCCCGCTCCACCACCTCACGCGCCTCCCGCGCGCCCCGCTCCGTCGCCTCCCGTGCGCCCCGCTCCCCCACGTCCCGTCCGTCCCCTGGATCCCGCCACTGTTCAGCCATGCCGCGATCCTGCCAGCCGCGCATGTCAACGAGGCGCGGGCGAGGGCACTGTAGGGCGGAATCCGCACATCCGGCAGGGCGCGAAGAGGCGTGTATCGCCCGCGAGAGCGATTGGCCGACGGCCGACGGAATTTCCGGGATCTTCCCATAACCTCTGGGGGATTTGTCGTGCACGCCGCCATTCCGGGGGGAAATATGGCCCGTGATCGCAAACCGTCCCGCAGTCGTCGCGCCCGCATCGCCGCGGCCTCCGTGGCGGCCCTCGCCATCGGGGGGACCGCTCTCGCAGAGGTGCCGGTTTCGGCGGCCGGCCGCCCCAAGGGACACGACGTCTCCTCTCACCAGAAGAACGTCAACTGGTCGAAGGCGAAGAGCAAAGGCGCCACATTCGTCTACGTGAAGGCGACCGAGTCCCACACGTATCGCAACCCGTACTACGGCCAGCAGTACCACGGCGCACGCAACGCGGGCCTGGTCCGGGGGGCGTACCACTTCGCACTGCCGCACAAGTCGTCGGGCAGGACCCAGGCCGCGTACTTCGTGCGCAACGGGGGCGGCTGGCGGGCGGACGGCTGGACGCTGCCGCCCGCGCTCGACATCGAGTACAACCCGTACGGCAAGCGCAAGTGCTATGGCCTGAGCAAGGCCAGGATGGTCGGCTGGATCAAGTCGTTCAGCGACGAGGTGAAGCGGCAGACGGGCCGCCGCCCGGTGATCTACACCAACTACAACTGGTGGAAGAGGTGCACCGGGAACAGCTCCGCGTTCGCCTCGAACCATGCGCTCTGGCTGGCCCGCTACGGCTCGACGGCGGGGGCCCTGCCGAAGGGGTGGACGTTCTGGACGTTCTGGCAGTACGACAACGGCGGAAGCCTGCCGGGCGACCAGAACCTGTTCAACGGATCCCTGAGCCAGCTCAAGAAGTTCGCGAAGGGCTGGGGAGCGTTGGATCATCCCTTGAGGCAAGGCACTGACGGAACGTAACATTCCGCCTCAGTTCGACTGCCACGCCGCCCCCTCGACACAAACGGAGGGGCGGCGTCCCGCTTCGATACACTCCGTAGTCCGGCTGCGTTCATCTTCCGTTCATCCAGGTTGCCTATGGTCCATGTGCCAATGACGTCCAAAAGAAGCCCGGGTAAATGGAAAACTTCTCGCTGATCCTCGCGATCGTGGTTGTCACCGCCCTCGCGTTCGATTTCACGAACGGTTTCCACGACACCGCCAACGCGATGGCCACCACCATCTCGACCGGCGCGATGAAGCCCAAGGTCGCGGTAGCCATGTCCGCCGTGCTCAACCTTGTCGGCGCCTTCCTGTCCATTGAAGTCGCGAACACGATCTCCAAGGGTCTGGTCAACGAAGACGGCATACAACCCGAAGTCATTTTCGCGGCGCTCGTCGGCGCCATCCTCTGGAACCTGATGACCTGGCTCGTCGGGCTCCCGTCCAGCTCCTCGCACGCCCTCATGGGCGGCCTGATCGGCGCCACCGTCGCCTCGGCGGGCGTCGGCGCGGTGCACGGCGACGTCCTCGTCACCAAGGTGCTGATCCCGGCGATCGCCGCCCCACTGGTCGCGGGTCTCGCGGCGATGTTCGCCTCCCGGCTGACGTACACGCTGGGCAAGAACGCGAACGGCGAGGCTTCCAAGAAGGGCTACCGCGCGGGCCAGATCGCCTCCGCCGGTCTCGTCTCGCTGGCCCACGGCACCAACGACGCGCAGAAGACCATGGGCATCATCACCCTCGCCCTGGTCGCCGGCGGTTCCATCGCCCCCGACTCGGACCCCCCGACCTGGGTCATCCTCTCCGCCGGTCTCGCGATCGCGCTCGGCACGTACCTGGGCGGCTGGCGCATCATCCGCACGATGGGCAAGGGCCTCACCGACCTCCAGCCGCAGCAGGGCTTCGCCGCCCAGACCAGCGCGGCCACGGTCATCCTGGCCTCCTCGCACCTCGGCTTCTCCCTGTCCACCACTCACTCGGTCTCCGGCTCGGTGATGGGCGCGGGCCTCGGCCGCAAGGGCGGCGTGGTCCGCTGGTCCACCGCCACCCGGATGTTCATCGCCTGGGGCCTCACGCTCCCCGCCGCGGCCCTGGTCGCCGCGATCGCGGAGTACGCGACCTCCTTCGGCACCTGGGGCACGTCGCTCGTCGCCGTCTTCCTGGTCGCGTCGAGCGCCGCCATCTGGGTGGTCTCCCGCCGCGAGGTGGTCGACCACACCAACGTCAACGACACCGACACCGAGGAACTCGCTGGTGTGGTGACCACGGCCCTCGCCGCCGTCGCCCCACCCCCGGCCGGCACCGTGACGGAGGTCCTCACGGACACCGCCCAGGCCTCCAGCGAGACCTCGGCGAACTCGTCTGCGTCATCGGCGTCGTCGGCGTCGTCGGCCGCTGTCTGAGCATCGAGCACCCAGGCACGAAGGAAGAATCAGCATGCACATCGACTGGGCAGCCCTCGGCTCCGTCTTCGGAGTCAGCCTCATCGCCACCATCGCCCTCGTGGGCCTGTTCACCCTCGGCATCGTCGGTCTCTCGCGACGCGAGCAGGCCTCGGCGCAGGGCGACTCGGCCGCCCTCGCGGTCACCGGCGCGTACGCCTGCTTCGCGGCGTGCGCGGCGGCGGTGGCGTACGGGATCTATCTGATCGTGGCCTGACCCGGACCTCACTGGTCCACACGCCGTTCCGCGGGCGGGTAAGTGCATGCCGCACTTACCCGCCCGCGGGGTTTTTCGCGTGGCGCCTCGAGGCGGCCGCGCCACACACCGCGTGTGGGCCTCAGCACACTCTCCTTGCGCAGGTCAACAGCAAGTTGACGGGTCTTCCAACCCGTGGTGGACTGCCGGAGCCATATACGGCGGCAGGAGAGGAAGCCGGTGCGAGTCCGGCGCGGTCCCGCCACTGTCACCGGGGAATCGATCCCCCGGGAGCCAGGAACTCTCGCCGTCGGTCTCGTCGAGCCAGGGCGTGGACACCCTGAGTGAGGACATATCGCCATGCGCGGCTGCCTGTTGCGGTTCAGTGTGCCGAGTACGAGGGTTCTGCCTGACGTAGCGACGGGCTGAGCCGATGCGTGCCGATCGCGTCTTCGCGTACGGCGCCGCCGCCGGCCTCCTCGGTGACCTGCTCCTCGGCGATCCTCGCCGCGGGCATCCGGTCGCCGCGTTCGGCCGGGCCGCGGGTGCCGTGGAACGGGTGCTGTGGCGGGACCACCGGGGGTGGGGCGCCCTGCACACCACTGTGTGCGTGGGTGGTGCCGTGTCCCTCGCCGCCGTCGCCGCCTCGGCCGTACGTCCCTCCCGTACCGCCTCCGTCGCGCTCACCGCCGCCGCCACCTGGGCCGTGGTCGGGGGGACTTCGCTCGGGCGCGAGGCGCGGGCCGTCGGCGAGGCGCTGGCCGCCGGGGACATCGAAGCGGCCCGGGAGCGGCTGCCGCACCTGTGCGGGCGGGACCCGCAGGCACTGGACGCCGACGGGATCGCGCGGGCCGTCGTCGAGTCCGTCGCCGAGAACACCTCCGACGCGGTCGTGGGCGCTCTGGTGTGGGGCGCGGTCGCCGGAGTCCCCGGACTCGTGGGCTTCCGCGCCGTGAACACACTGGACGCGATGGTCGGGCACAAGTCGCCCAAGTACCGGCGGTACGGGTGGGCTTCCGCGCGGCTCGACGATGTTGCCGGGTGGCCGGGGGCGCGGCTGACTGCCGTGCTCGCGGCCGTCGCGGGAAGCGATCCGCGGTCGGCCGTACGCGCCTGGCGTACCGACGCCTCGAAGCACCCGAGCCCCAACGCCGGGCCCGTGGAGGCGTCGTTCGCGGGGGCGCTCGGGGTGCGGCTGGGCGGGACGCTGTCGTACGCGGGGCGTGTTGAGCATCGGCCTGTGCTGAACGGGGAGGGGCGTTCTGTGCAAGTGGGAGACATTGAGAGGGCTGTTCGGTTGTCGCGGAGGGTTGGCTGGCTTGCGCTCGGGGTGAGTGCGGCGGGTGCGCTGCTGCGGGGGCCGGTTTCAAGGCGCCCGGTGCTGCAGGCTGTGCCCACCCGTTCCGCCCTGCGGAACGACTGCCCACAGCAGTGGGGGCGTGCCTCATGAGTGGGGGGCTGCTTGTCGCCGGGACCACTTCCGACGCCGGTAAGAGCGTCGTCACCGCCGGGATCTGCCGGTGGCTGGTGCGGCAGGGCGTGAAGGTCGCGCCGTTCAAGGCGCAGAACATGTCCCTCAACTCGTTCGTCACGCGCGAAGGCGCCGAGATCGGGCGGGCGCAGGCCATGCAGGCACAGGCGTGCCGTGTCGAACCCACCGCGCTCATGAATCCCGTGCTGCTCAAGCCCGGCAGCGAGCGGAGCAGTCAGGTGGTGCTCATGGGCAAGCCCGTGGGTGAGCTGAGTGCGCGCGGGTACCACGGCGGGCGGCAGGAACAACTTCTCGGGACCGTCCTCGACTGTCTCGCCGAGTTGCGGGGCACGTATGACGCGGTGATCTGTGAGGGGGCGGGGAGTCCTGCCGAGATCAATCTGCGGCGCACCGACATCGTGAACATGGGGATCGCCAGGAACGCCCGGCTTCCCGTGCTCGTCGTCGGCGACATCGACCGCGGGGGCGTCTTCGCCTCGTTCTTCGGGACCGTCGCCCTGCTGTCCCGCGAGGACCAGGAACTCGTCGCCGGGTTCCTCGTCAACAAGTTCCGCGGGGACGTGTCACTGCTGGAGCCCGGCCTTGACATGCTGCACGGGCTCACCGGGAGGCACACGTACGGCGTGCTGCCCTTCCGGCACGGCCTCGGCATCGACGAGGAGGACGGGCTGCGGGTCTCCCTGCGGGGGACGGTACGGGAATCCAACGTCGCGCCGCCCGTCGGCGAGGACGTCCTGCGCGTCGCCGTCTGCGCCATCCCGCTCATGTCCAACTTCACGGATGTCGACGCGCTGGCCGCCGAACCCGGTGTCGTCGTGCGGTTCGTGGACCGGCCCGAGGAACTCGCCGACGCGGATCTGGTGGTGATCCCCGGCACCCGGGGGACCGTCCGTGCCCTGGAGTGGCTCCGGGAGCGCGGGCTCGCCGACGCGCTCGTCCGCAGGGCCGCCGACGGCCGCCCCGTACTCGGCATCTGCGGCGGTTTCCAGATCCTCGGCGAGCACATCGAGGACGACGTCGAGTCCCGGGCGGGACAGGTCGACGGGCTCGGGGTCCTGCCCGTACGGGTGCGGTTCGCCCGTGAGAAGACCCTCACCCGCCCCGTTGGGGAGGCGCTCGGCGAGCACGTCGACGGTTACGAGATCCACCACGGGATCGCCGAGGTCGCAGGCGGCGAGCCCTTCTTGGACGGCTGCCGGGTCGGCGCCGTCTGGGGCACGCACTGGCACGGCTCGCTGGAGTCGGACGGATTCCGGCGAGCCTTCCTGCGCGAGGTGGCGGCCGCCGCGGGGCGCCGCTTCGTACCGGCCCCCGACACGTCGTTCGCCGCGCTGCGCGAGGAACAGCTCGACCGGCTCGGCGACCTGATCGAGGAACACGCGGACACGGACGCGCTGTTGCGGCTCATCGAGTCGGGCGCGCCGCAAGACCTGCCTTTCATTCCACCGGGAGCGCCCGCATGAGCACAGTGTTGTTGTTGTCGACCGCCGACACCGATCTGCTGGCGGCGCGTGCCTCCGGTGCCTCGTACCGGATCGGCAACCCGACCCGGGTCGATGTCGCGGAGGAACTGCCCGCGCTCGTCGAGGGCTCGGACATCGCCGTCGTACGGCTGCTGGGCGGCAAGCGTGCCTGGGAGGAGGGGCTGGCCGCGCTCAAGGCGTCCGGCGTCCCGACCGTGCTGCTCGGCGGCGAGGCCGTGCCCGACGCGGAGTTGATGGCCGAGTCGTCCGTGCCGGCGGGTGTGGTGGCGGAGGCGCTGCGGTACCTCGTCGAAGGCGGCCCGGACAACCTCACCGAACTGGCCCGGTTCCTGTCCGACACCGTGCTGCTCACGGGTGAGGGCTTCGTCGAGCCGCAGAAGATGCCCGACTACGGGGTTCATGGGGAGCGTCCGCGGATCGAGGGCCGCCCGACCGTCGGCGTCCTCTTCTACCGGGCGCACGAGCTGTCCGGCAACACCGCGTTCGTGGACACCCTGTGCGACGCGATCGAGGCGCGGGGCGCCAACGCCCTCCCGGTGTACTGCGGTTCGCTGCGGGGCGCCGACGCCGGCCTGTACGAGATTCTCGGGCGGGCCGACGCGCTCGTCGCCACCGTGCTCGCGGCCGGCGGCACGCACGCCTCCCAGGCGTCCGCGGGCGGCGACGAGGAGGCGTGGGACATCGGGGCGCTCGCCGACCTCAATGTCCCCGTACTGCAAGGGCTCTGCCTGACCTCGTCGAGGAGCGCCTGGGACGAGTCCGACGCCGCCCTCGCCCCGATGGACGCGGCGATGCAGGTCGCGATCCCGGAGTTCGACGGACGGCTGATCACGGTCCCCTTCTCCTTCAAGGAGCAGGGGCCTGACGACGTCCCGGTGTACGTCGCCGACCCGGAGCGGGCCGCGCGGGTCGCCGGGATCGCCGCACGGCACGCGCTGTTGAAGCACAAGGCGAACGCCGACAAGAAGCTCGCCCTCGTCTTCACCGCCTACCCGACCAAGCACTCGCGCGTCGGCAACGCGGTCGGCCTCGACACGCCCGCCTCCGCCGTACGGGTCCTCGACGCGCTGCGCGACGCCGGGTACGCCCTCACCGAGTACCCCGCGGGCGGCGACGAGTTGATCCACCGGCTCATCGCGGCCGGCGGCCACGACGTCGAGTGGCTGACGGAGGAGCAACTGGCCGCCGCGCCCGCGCGCGTACCGCTGGCCGACTACCGGGCGTGGTTCGACAAGCTCGATCCCGGGCTGCGGGACAGCATGCTGGAGGCGTGGGGCGAGCCGCCGGGCTCCCTGTACGTGGACGGCGACGACATCGTGCTCGCCTCCCTGCAGTTCGGGAACGTCGTCGTCATGATCCAGCCGCCGCGCGGCTTCGGCGAGAACCCGATCGCGATCTACCACGACCCGGACATGCCGCCGTCGCACCACTACATGGCGGCCTACCGGTGGCTGGAGAACTCGTTCGGCGCCGACGCGATCGTGCACATGGGCAAGCACGGCACCATGGAGTGGCTGCCGGGCAAGGGACTCGGGCTGAGCGGGGGCTGTGCGCCGGACGCGGTCCTCGGCGACCTGCCCCTGATCTACCCCTTCATCGTCAACGACCCCGGCGAGGGCACCCAGGCCAAGCGCCGCGGGCACGCCACGGTCGTCGACCACCTCGTACCGCCCATGGCGCGCGCCGACACGTACGGCGACCTGGCCAAGCTGGAGCAGCTCCTCGACGAGTACGCCCTCGTCTCCGACCTGGACCCGACGAAGGCCCCGGCGGTACGCGCCCAGATCTGGACGCTGGTCAAGGCGGCCGAGCTGCACCACGACCTGCATGTGGACGATCAGCCGGACGACGACGAGTTCGACGAGTTCGTCATGCACATCGACGGCTATCTGTGCGAGATCAAGGACGTACAGATCCGCGACGGCCTGCACATCCTGGGCGGCGGGCCGGTGGACGAGGCCCGCGTCAACCTCGTCCTCGCCGTGCTGCGCGCCTCCCAGGTGTGGGGCGGACAGGCGAACGCCCTGCCGGGGCTGCGCGCCTCGCTGGCCGAGCACTTCGGGCTGGTCGAGAAGGAGCTGCTGGCCGAGCCGGGAGCGCCGGTGAAGGTGCCGGTCGAGCTGACGGACCTGGTGGACGGCCCGTCCCGTTCGGCCGCCGACGCCATCGACCTGCTGGAGCAGCTGTGCCGGCGGATCGCCGAGGGCATGGAGGAGCGCGACTGGGCGGTCGCGGAGAGCCGTGCTCTCGTACGGGACGTCCTGGGCACCGAACTCCCGGACGCGGTCGCCGTGCTGGAGTTCGCGTGCACCGAGGTCGTGCCCCGGCTCGCCCGCACCACCGACGAGATCGGCCACATCCTCAAGGCGCTGGACGGCGGTTACATTCCGGCGGGCCCGTCGGGCTCCCCCACGCGCGGACTGGTCAACGTCCTGCCGACCGGCCGGAACTTCTACTCCGTCGACCCCAAGGCCATTCCGTCCCGGCTGAGTTGGGAGGTCGGGCAGTCGCTCGCGGACTCGCTCGTGGCCCGCTATCTGCAGGACACGGGTGAGTACCCGAAGTCCGTCGGCCTCACCGTCTGGGGTACGTCGGCGATGCGCACCCAGGGCGACGACATCGCCGAGATCCTGGCGCTGCTCGGCTGCCGCCCGGTCTGGGACGACGCCTCGCGCCGGGTGACCGGCTTCGAGGTCGTGTCCCTGGAGGAGCTGGGCCGGCCGCGCATCGACGTCACGGTCCGTATCTCCGGCTTCTTCCGGGACGCTTTCCCGCACGTGGTCGGTCTGATCGACGACGCGGTGCGGGCGGTGGCCGAGCTGGACGAGCCGGCTGACAGGAACTTCGTACGGGCGCATGCCGACGAGGACACCGCCGAGCACGGCGACAGGCGGCGCGCGACGGCCCGTATCTTCGGCTCGAAGCCGGGGGCGTACGGGGCGGGTCTGCTCCCGCTGATCGACGCCCGCAACTGGCGCTCCGACGCCGACCTCGCCGAGGTGTACGCGGTGTGGGGCGGCTATGCGTACGGGCGCGGGCTCGACGGGCGGACGGCTCGGGGAGACATGGAGACGGCGTTCCGGCGGATCGCGGTCGCCGCGAAGAACGTGGACACGCGTGAGCACGATCTCGTCGACGCGGACGACTACTTCCAGTACCACGGCGGGATGGTCGCCATGGTGCGGCATCTGACCGGCGCCTCCCCTGAGGCGTACGTGGGTGATTCGGCCGTACCGGACCAGGTGAAGACCCGGACGCTGGGCGAGGAGACGCACCGCGTCTTCCGCGCCCGCGTGGTCAACCCGCGCTGGATGGCCGCGATGCGGCGGCACGGCTACAAGGGCGCCTTCGAGATGGCGGCGACCGTCGACTACCTCTTCGGTTACGACGCCACGGCCGGGGTCGTGGACGACTGGATGTACGAGAAGCTCAGCGCGGAGTACGTCTTCGACGCGGAGAACCAGGACTTCATGAAGAAGTCCAACCCCTGGGCGCTGCGCGGCATCACGGAGCGGCTGCTGGAGGCGGCGGACCGCGGGCTGTGGGCGGAGCCCGACGCGGACACGATCGAGCGGCTGCGTGCCACGTATCTGGAGCTCGAAGGCGACTTGGAGGGCGACGACCAGTGAGTACCCCGTTTCCATTTACGGCCGTTGTCGGTCAGGACGACCTGCGGCTCGCGCTGCTGCTGAACGCCGTGTCGCCCGCGGTGGGCGGTGTCCTTGTCCGTGGGGAGAAGGGCACGGCCAAGTCCACGGCCGTACGCGCCCTGTCGGCGCTCATGCCGGAGGTGGGCGTCGTCGCCGGGTGCCGTTTCTCCTGCGACCCGGCCTCCCCCGACCCCGCCTGCCCGGACGGGCCGCACGAGACCGGGCCCGGTACGGCACGTCCCGCGCGCATGGTCGAACTGCCCGTCGGCGCCTCCGAGGACCGGCTCGTGGGGGCGCTGGACATCGAGCGGGCGCTCGCCGAGGGCGTGAAGGCCTTCGAGCCCGGCCTGCTCGCCGACGCCCACCGCGGGATCCTCTACGTCGACGAAGTCAACCTGCTCCACGACCACCTGGTCGACCTGCTGCTCGACGCGGCGGCGATGGGTGCCTCGTACGTCGAGCGCGAGGGCGTCTCCGTACGGCATGCCGCCCGGTTCCTGCTCGTAGGGACCATGAACCCCGAAGAGGGCGAGCTGCGGCCGCAGTTGCTCGACCGCTTCGGGCTGACCGTCGAGGTCGCGGCCTCGCGTGAGCCCGATCAGCGGGTGGAGGTGGTACGGCGGCGGCTCGCGTACGACGACGATCCGGAAGGGTTCGCGGCACGATGGGCCGACGAGGAGTCGTCGGTACGGGCGCGGATCGTGGCGGCCCGGGAGCTGCTGCCCTCCGTACGGCTGGGCGACGGGGCGCTGCGGCAGATCGCGGCGACCTGTGCGGCCTTCGAGGTCGACGGGATGCGCGCGGACATCGTGATGGCGCGGACGGCGACGGCGCTGGCCGCGTGGGCCGGGCGGACCGATGTCCTTGCGGAGGACGTGCGGCAGGCGGCTCTGCTCGCGCTGCCTCATCGGCGGCGCCGCAATCCCTTTGACGCGCCGGGGCTCGACGAGGACAAGCTCGACGAGACGTTGGAGGAGTTCGGGGGGCAGGACGACGACGATCCTGATCCCGGTCCGGACGGGCCCGGGGGTGGCGGGCAGCCGCCGCAGGACGGGCCGGACGACGGGCCGGACGACGGCGAGTCACCCGCCGGTGATGTTCCGGCGCAGGGCGAGCCCTCGGAGGACGAACAGGCGCCGGCCGCGCCCGGCGGCGGCGAGCAGTCTCCCGCACGCGCTGCCGAACCCTTTCGCACCAAGATGCTGAGCGTGCCCGGCCTCGGTGAGGGTGCTGCCGGGCGGCGCTCGCGGGCACGCACCGAGCACGGCCGTACGACCGGTGCGCGGCAGCCCCGGGGCACACTCACCAAGCTGCACCTGGCGGCGACCGTGCAGGCCGCGGCCCCGCATCAGCGGGCACGCGGGCGGTCGGGGCCGGGACTCGTCGTACGGCGGGACGATCTGCGCCAGGCCACCCGGGAGGGGCGTGAGGGGAACCTCGTGCTGTTCGTCGTGGACGCCTCCGGGTCGATGGCCGCCCGGCAGCGGATGAGCGCGGTCAAAGGGGCCGTGCTGTCGCTGCTGCTCGACGCGTATCAGCGGCGGGACAAGGTCGGCCTGGTGACCTTCCGTGGGGCCTCGGCCGAGGTCGCGCTGCCGCCGACCTCGTCGGTGGACGCGGCGGCGGCGCGGCTGGAGTCGCTGCCCACCGGTGGGCGGACACCGCTCGCCGCGGGGCTGCTGAAGGCCCACGAGGTGCTGCGGGTGGAGCGGCTGCGGGATCCCGCGCGGCGTCCGCTCGTCGTCGTGGTGACGGACGGGCGGGCCACGGGCGGGACGGAGCCGGTGGCGCTCGCGGGGCGGGCCGCCGGGCTGCTCGCGGCCGGCGAGGTCGCGTCCGTGGTCGTGGACTGCGAGTCGGGGCCGGTGCGGCTCGGCCTCGCCGGGCAACTCGCGGGTGAACTCGGCGGTTCGGCCGTGACGTTGGACGAGCTGCGGGCGGACAGCATCGCCGGGCTCGTACGAGATGTTCAGGGAAGCAGTCGTCACAGGAGGGCCGCGTAATGCCGCAGGGACAGCCGAGTGTGGTGCCGGACGACGGGCTGACGACTCGTCAGCGCCGGAATCGTCCGCTGGTCGTCGTGCACACGGGGATCGGCAAGGGCAAGTCCACCGCCGCCTTCGGGCTCGCGCTGCGCGCCTGGAACCAGGGCTGGCCGATCGGGGTGTTCCAGTTCGTCAAGTCGGCGAAGTGGAAGGTCGGCGAGGAGAACGCGCTGCGGGTGCTCGGGGCGTCCGGCGAGGGCGGATCCGTCGACTGGCACAAGATGGGCGAGGGCTGGTCCTGGGTGCAGCGCGACTCCCAGATGGACAACGAGGAGAAGGCCCGCGAGGGGTGGGAGCAGGTCAAGCGTGACCTCGCCGCCGAGACGTACAAGCTGTATGTCCTCGATGAGTTCGCCTACCCCATGCACTGGGGGTGGGTCGACGTGGATGAGGTCGTGGCGGTGCTCCGGGATCGGCCGGGGACGCAGCATGTGGTGATCACCGGGCGGAACGCGCCCGAGAAGCTCCTCGACTTCGCCGATCTCGTGACCGACATGTCCAAGGTGAAGCATCCGATGGACGCCGGGCAGAAGGGGCAGAGGGGCATCGAGTGGTGATGTTCTCGTGAAGTCCTCGTCGTCCGTGCTCCGGCTGGTCATCGCCGCGCCCTCTTCGGGCAGCGGCAAGACCACCGTTGCCACGGGGTTGATGGCCGCGTTCGCCTCGCGGGGGCTTGCCGTGTCTCCGCACAAGGTCGGGCCCGACTACATCGATCCCGGGTATCACGCGCTCGCGGCGGGGCGCGTGGGGCGGAACCTGGACGCGTATCTGTGTGGGGCGGAGTTGGTCGCGCCGCTGTTCGCGCATGGTGCGCGCGGGTGCGATGTCGCCGTCGTCGAGGGTGTGATGGGGCTGTACGACGGGGCAGCCGGGGAGGGCGAGTTGGCGTCCACGGCGCATGTGGCGAAGCTGCTGCGGGCGCCGGTCGTGCTGGTCGTGGACGCGTCCTCGCAGTCGCGGTCGGTGGCGGCCCTGGTGCACGGGTTCGCGTCCTGGGATCCGGAGGTGCGGGTCGGGGGCGTGATCCTGAACAAGGTCGCGTCCGAGCGGCACGAGGAGCTGTTGCGGGAGGCGTTGGACTCGGCCGGGGTGCCGGTGCTGGGTGTGCTGCGGCGGGTTGCTCAGGTGGATACGCCTTCTCGTCATCTTGGGCTGGTGCCTGTTGCCGAGCGGCGGGCCGAGGCCGTCGAGGCGGTCGCCGCCATGGCCTCGCGGGTGCGTGACGGGTGCGATCTGGATGCGCTGGTCGCGCTGGCGCGCAGCGCGCCCGCGTTGTCTGGTGCGGCTTGGGATGCGGCTGAGGCCATCGCTCTTTCGCCCCCGCCGCCCCTTCCCGTTCCCGACCCTGGGGGCTCCGCCCCCAGACCCCCGTATCGGCCTGAACGGCCTCGTCCTCAAACGCCGGACGGGCTGGTTGATGCCGGCCTGAGCTCAAATGAACCGGCCGGGCTCAAGGCGCCCGTCGTTGCTGTCGCCGGTGGGTCCGCCTTCACGTTTTCCTACGCCGAGCATGCCGAGCTGCTCGCCGCTGCCGGAGCCGACGTCGTCACCTTTGATCCGCTCCGGGATGAGCAACTGCCCGAGGGGACCGCCGGGCTTGTCATCGGCGGTGGGTTCCCGGAGGTGTACGCCCCGGAGCTGTCCGCCAATGAGCCCCTGCGCAAGGCCATCGCCGAGCTGGCGTTCAGTGGTGCTCCGGTGGCCGCCGAGTGTGCCGGGCTGCTCTACCTCTGCCGTGAGCTCGACGGGCGGCCCATGTGCGGGGTCATCGACGCCGAGGCGCGCATGGACGAGCGGCTCACCCTCGGGTATCGCGACGCCGTGGCCGTGAGCGACAGTGTGCTCGCGGAGGCGGGGACGCGGATGCGGGGGCACGAGTTTCACCGGACCGTCGTGGAACCCGGTGCGGGGGCGGCTGCCGCGTGGGGCATGCGCGCTCCTCGACGGCGCCTCGAAGGTTTCGTACAACAGGGTGTGCACGCGAGTTACCTGCACACGCACTGGGCCTCGGCGCCCGGTGTCGCCCGTCGGTTCGTGGAGAGGTGTGTCGGGTCATGAGCGACAGAAGGCTGATCGGGGTGGGGGTCGGGCCCGGGGATCCGGAGCTTGTGACCGTCAAAGGGGTCAACTCCCTGCGTGCGGCGGACGTTGTCGTCGTGCCGGTCATGGACAGCGGGGAGCGCGGCCGCGCCGAAGCCACCGTGTTGCACTACGTGCCCGAGGAGAAGGTCGTACGGGTCGTGTTCGCGCTCAACGAGCGGTCGGACCGGGCCCGGCGCGAGGCCGCCTGGGACGCTGCCGGTGAGCGGGTGGCCCAGCTGCTGCGGGGCCACGGCACGGTCGCCTTCGCCACCATCGGCGACCCGAACGTGTACTCCACCTTCACGTATCTCGCGCAGACCATCGAGGAATCGGTCCCGGGGACCGTCATCGAGACGGTGCCCGGCATCACCGCCATGCAGGATCTCGCCGCCCGCTCCGGGGCCGTACTGACCGAGGGGACCGAGCCGCTCACCCTCGTGCCCGTCACGGCCGGGGCCGCCGTGCTCAAGGACGCGCTCAGCGGGCCGGGGACGGTCGTCGCCTACAAGTTCGGGCGGATCGCGGAGGAAGTGGCCGCGGCGCTGCGGGAGACCGGGCGGATCGGCGACGCCGTCTGGGGCTCCGCGCTGGGGCTGCCCGAGGAGTCGATCCGGCCCGCGGCCGAACTGGACGGCTCTCCGCTGCCGTATCTCTCCACGCTCATCGCGCCCGCTCGGCGCGACGGCGGACGCGGCGGCAAGCTGTGACACGTCCCGGAGGGGCACGGGGCGGTTCAGCCCGCCACGCCCACCACCAGCCAGATGAACGCCGCCCCGGCGATCGTGCACAGCAGCGTGGAGCGGGCCGGGTGCTCATGGTGTGCCTCGGGCAGGATCTCGGCGGCGGCGAGGTAGAGGAGCGCGCCGCCGAAGAAGCCGAGGTAACCGCCGAGCAGATCCTCCGGGAGGGTGAAGAAGAGCGTCGACGCGGCGCCCGCGACGGGGGCCAGCGCATCCGCGAACAGCATCAGCAGCGCCTTGCGGCGGGCGTTCCCGTACAGGCTGGTGAGCGTGTAGGTGTTGAAGCCGTCCGCGAAGTCGTGGGCGATGACCGCGAGGGCCACCGCGAGGCCCATGCCGCCGCCCACCTGGAAGGCGGCGCCGATCGCGATGCCGTCCATGGCGCTGTGCCCCACCATCGCCGCGGCGGCCGTCAGGCCCACCTGGGGCGTTCGGCCGTTGTGCTCTTCGGCGCCGTGCGCGGCCCGGCGCGCGGCCAGCAGACGCTCCACGAGGTGGGCCAGCAGGAAGCCGCCGACGAACAACAGCAGCGCGGCCGGAACGCCGAAGACCTCACCACCCGCCGCGTCCAGCGCCTCCGGCAGCAGATCCAGGCCGACCACGCCCAGCATCAGCCCGCCGGCCAGGCCGAGTACGAGGTGGCGGCGGTCGGTGACGCGTTGCGCCGTCCAGCCGCCTGCCAGCGTCATCAGGAACGCGCCGAGCGCGACGAACACCGCCATGTGGCCTTGTTATCCGATCGTCTCCCGTTCACGCACCTCCGCACCGCCGATGACTCATAGCACTCGTAGTACGAGTACCACTCGCAGGACACGTAGCACTCGCAGGACTTGTAGGAGAGGACCCCATCCCATGGCCGATGCCCCCACCGGCAAGGTGACCTTCGTCGGGGCCGGGCCCGGCGCCGCCGATCTGCTGACGTTCCGTGCCGCGCGCGCCATCGCCGAGGCCGACGTCGTCATCTGGGCCGCCAGCCTGGTGCAGGCGGAGGTCCTGGAGCATGCGCGCGACGGCGCGGAGATCCTCGACTCGGCGACCATGTCCCTCGAGGACGTCGTCGCCGTGTACGAGCGGGCGGCCGGTGACGGGCTGAAGGTGGCTCGTATCCACTCCGGCGACCCCGCCCTGTGGGGCGGTACGCAGGAGCAGCTCGACCGGTGTGCGGACATCGGGGTCGAGACCGAGATCATCCCCGGTGTCTCCTCGTTCTCCGCCGTCGCCGCGCTCGCCCAGCGCGAGCTGACCATCCCGGAGGTCGCGCAGTCCGTGATCCTCACCCGGCTCGGCGGCGGCAAGACGCCGATGCCGCCGGGCGAGGAAGTGCGCGAGTTCGCACGGCACGGTACGACCATGGCGCTGTTCCTGTCCGCCGCCCGCAGCGGTCAGCTCGTACGCGAGTTGCTGGAGGGCGGCTATCCGACGTCGACGCCCGTCGTGATCGCGTACCAGGCGACCTGGCCGGAGGAGCTGATCGTGAAGTGCACGATCGGGACGCT
The DNA here is from genome assembly GCF_005786655.1 of Streptomyces montanus. Classification (NCBI taxonomy): domain Bacteria; kingdom Bacillati; phylum Actinomycetota; class Actinomycetes; order Kitasatosporales; family Streptomycetaceae; genus Streptomyces; species Streptomyces montanus. The sequence goes on along the minus strand of NZ_VBZC01000039.1, from coordinate 75,171 downwards.
GGAGGAGACCGTCAAGGAACACAAGCTGTGGAAGCACACGCTGTTTCTGGTCGGCCCGGCCCTCGACGCGCACGGCACACGCTCGCACCTCTACCACCCCGGCCACTTCCACGGCTTCCGCAAGGCGGACCCTCAGGCCCGTAAGGCGCTGCGTGCGCAGGGTGCGCAGGGTGCCACACCATGATCACCGTCGTCGGTACGGGGACCGGGGCGCCCCTGCCTCCGGACGCCGAGGCCGCGTTGGCCGAGGCGAGCCTCGTCGTGGGCGCGCGGCGGCATCTCGCGGCCGCGCGGCTGCCGGACGCGGCGGAACGGATCGTCCTCGGTCCGCTCGCGCCCGCCCTCGACGCGATCGAGCAGCACCTGGAGAAGCTCCAGCACGAGCAGAAGCCCGCACCGGAGCCGGCTGATCAGCGGCGGGTGGTCGTGCTGGCCTCCGGCGACCCCGGGTTCTTCGGCATCGTGCGGGCGCTCGCCGAGCGTTTCGGGAGCGACCGGCTTGAGGTGCACCCCGGGGTGTCGTCCGTGGCCGCCGCCTTCGCACGGCTCGGGCTCGCCTGGGACGACGCGGTGGTGGTGAGCGCGCACGGGCGTGATGTGCGGACCGCCGTGAACGTCTGCCGGGCGCACCCGAAGGTGGCGGTGCTGACCGGCCCGGGCGCCGGGCCCGCCGAGCTGGGGTCCGCCCTGCGATCGACTGGGCGCCTTCTCGTGGTGGCTTCGGCACTGGGCTCGGCGGCGGATTCGGCGGCGGGCTCGGGTTCGGATTCGGCCTCGGGCGAGTGCGTCGAGCGGGTCACGCCCGCCGAGGCCGCCGCCCGCGACTGGGGATCGGCGGTGAGCGTCGTGCTGTGTCTGGACGAGTCGCGCGTTCTCACGCCGGTACGGACGGTTGCCGGGCGCGCGCCGGGACCCGCTCAATGGGCCCTGGACGAGAGCGAGTTCGCCCACCGGGATTCGATGATCACCAAGTTCGAGGTACGCGCTCTCGCGCTGGCCCGGCTCGGGCCGCGGCTCGGGGATCACATCTGGGACATCGGCGCGGGCTCGGGCTCGGTCGCCGTGGAGTGCGCGCGGCTGGGGGCCGCCGTGACCGCCGTCGAGAAGACGTGGGACGGTGTGGAGCGCGTGCGCGCCAACGCGGCCGCGCACGGCGTGGACATGACCGTCGTGCAGGGTGCCGCGCCCACCGTGCTGTCCGGTCTCCCCGATCCCGACGCCGTGTTCATCGGCGGCGGCGGACAGGAGCTGCCCGTGATCGTGACGGACTGCGCGCGCCGGGCGCGGCGGGCGGTCGTGGTGGCGATGGCCGCGCTCGACCGGGTTCCGGCGGCGCGCGACGCGCTCGTCGGTGCCGGGCTCGCCTGTGACGGCGTACTGCTGCAGTCGTCCCGGCTGGCGCCGCTGCCCGGGGATGTCACCCGGCTCGCGGCGACCAATCCCGTCTTCCTGCTGTGGGGCGTCCGGCCTCCGGCGCGTACCGAAGGAGTTGCCCAGTGATCGGCCTGATTTCCGCGACGGCGGCGGGTGCCCGGGCCCGCGAGCGGGTGGCCGCGGCATGGCCGGATCGCACCCGTGTGTACGACGGTCCCGTGGGCGACGCCGTACGGCGGGCCTTCGCGGAGTGCGAGCAGCTCGTGTGTTTCCTGGCCACGGGGGCCGTGGTGCGGCTCGTCGCGCCCTTGCTGGCGGACAAGGCCTCCGATCCCGGGGTCGTGTGTGTGGACGAGGGCGGGCGGTTCGCCGTCTCGCTCGTCGGGGGGCATGGCGGCGGGGCCAATGAACTCGCCCGTGCGGTGGGTGAGTTGCTCGGCGCCGAGCCGGTGGTGACGACGGCGACCGACTCGGTCGGAGTGCCCGGACTGGACACGCTCGGGTTGCCCGTCGAGGGAGATGTGGCGGCGGTGTCGCGGGCCCTGCTGGACGGGGAGCCCGTTGTTCTGGAGGCGGAGGTGCCGTGGCCGCTTCCGCCGCTCCCGGTCGCGCCCTCCGGGCCGTACGCGATACGGCTCACGGACCGGCTGGCCGAACCCGCCGCGCACGAAGTCGTTCTGCGCCCGCCCTCCCTCGTCGTCGGCGTCGGCGCCTCCAGTGGCGCGCCCGCCGACGAGGTGCTCGGGCTCGTGGAGGGCGCCCTGCGCGACGCCGGACTCTCCGCCCGGTCCGTCGCCGAGCTCGCCACCGTGCACGCCAAGGCCGGCGAGCCCGGCATCGTCGAGGCGGCCGCCCGCCTCGGGGTGCCTCTGGTGACGTACTCCGCCGAGGAGTTGGCCGCCGTGGACGTGCCCAACCCGTCCCAGGCGCCGCTGGCAGCCGTCGGCACGCCCTCCGTGGCGGAGGCCGCCGCGCTCGTACGCGGGGGCGAACTCCTCGTCCCCAAGCGGAAATCCGCCGGCCAGGCCGGGCAGCCCGCGATGGCGACCTGTGCCGTCGTACGGCGTCCGTGCCGCGGCCGGCTCGCCGTCGTCGGACTCGGTCCCGGCGCGCGGGATCTGCTGACGCCGCGCGCGAAGGACGAGCTGCGCCGGGCCTCCGTGCTCGTCGGGCTCGACCAGTACGTCGACCAGATCCGCGACCTGATCCGCCCCGGCACCCGCGTTCTGGAGTCCGGGCTCGGCGCCGAGGAGGAGCGGGCCCGGACCGCCGTGTCCGAGGCCCGGCTCGGCCGGGCCGTGGCGCTGATCGGCAGCGGTGACGCGGGCGTGTACGCGATGGCGTCGCCCGCGCTCGCCGAGGCGTCCGACGATATCGACGTGGTCGGGGTGCCCGGGGTGACCGCCGCCCTCGCGGCCGGGGCGATCCTGGGCGCGCCGCTCGGCCACGACCATGTGTCGATCAGCCTGTCCGACCTGCACACACCGTGGGAGGTCATCGAGCGGCGGGTGCGGGCCGCCGCGGAGGCCGACATCGTGGTGACGTTCTACAACCCCCGCAGCCGGGGCCGCGACTGGCAGCTCCCCAAGGCGCTCGCGATCCTCGCCGAGCACCGGGAGCCGACGACACCCGTGGGTGTCGTACGCAATGCCTCGCGCGCGGACGAATCCAGCCGGCTCACCACCCTCGTGGGACTCGATCCGGCAACGGTCGACATGATGACGGTCGTGACGGTGGGCAACACGGCGACCCGTGAGATCGCGGGCCGTATGGTGACGCCTCGCGGCTACCGTTGGCAGGAGGAGCCCAAGTGAGCCAGGTGTTTCCCGAGACCCGTGTCGTGCACCCCATCGAGGCGGAGTCCTTTCGGCGGCTGCGCGCCCGGCTCGACACCTCGCGCTTCCCGCCGCTGACGCGCGCGGTCGTCGAGCGGGTGATCCACTCGGCGGCCGATCTCGACTACGCGCAGGACCTCGTCACCGACGAGGACGCGTTGGAGAAGGCACATGCCGCGCTGCACGACGGGGCGCCCGTCGTCGTGGACGTGGAGATGGTCGCGGCGGGGATCACACGGCGCGAGACCGTGTGCCGGCTGAAGGACGCCACGTCGGGGCCGGGGCTGACCCGTTCGGCACACGCGATCCGGCTCGCGTACGAGCAGGTCGGGCCCGGCGCGCTCTGGGTGATCGGCTGCGCTCCGACCGCGCTGGAGGAACTCCTGACGCTGGACGCCGCTCCGGCGCTCGTCATCGGCATGCCCGTCGGCTTCGTCGGCGCCGCCGAGTCCAAGGCCGCGTTGCGCGAGAGCGGGCTGCCCGCCGTCAGCAACGTGTCCGAGAAGGGCGGTTCGGCGGTCGCCGCGGCCGCGCTCAACGCCCTGCTGTACCACCCCGTGCATCCCCTCGTGCATCAGCCCGTGAACCACGCCGCGCCCCAGTCCGTATTCCAGCCTGTATCCCAGTCCGAGGAGACATCGTGACCACCCCGCCCCCCGCCCTGCTCATCGCCGGACACGGCACCCGGGACGACGCGGGCGCCGAGGCCTTCCGCGACTTCGTACGGGAGTTGGGCCGCCGCGCCCCCGAACTGCCCGTCGCGGGCGGCTTCATCGAGCTGTCCCCGCCCCCGCTCGGCGACGCCGTGACCGAGCTGGTCGAGCGTGGCGTGAGCCGGTTCGCCGCCGTTCCGCTGATGCTGGTGTCCGCCGGGCACGCGAAGGGCGACATTCCCGCTGCGCTGGCCCGCGAGAAGGAACGGCACCCGGGCATCTCGTACACGTACGGCCGTCCGCTCGGCCCGCACCCAGCGCTGCTGTCGGTGCTCGAGCGGCGGCTCGACGAGGCGCTCGGCGATACGGCGCGCACGCCCTTCGACCGGGCCGAGGTGACCGTCCTGCTCGTCGGCCGCGGTTCGACCGACCCCGACGCCAACGCCGAGGTGCACAAGGCGGCGCGGCTGTTGTGGGAGGGACGCGGTTACGCGGGCGTGGAGACGGCGTTCGTGTCGCTGGCGGCGCCCGACGTGCCGTCGGGACTGGACCGCTGCGCGAGGCTGGGCGCCCGCCGGATCGTGGTACTGCCGTACTTCCTGTTCACCGGCGTCCTGCCGGAACGGGTACAGATGCAGACCGAGGGCTGGGCGGCCGCGCACCCGGAGGTCGAGGTGCGGTCGGCCGATGTCATCGGTCCGGAGCCGGAACTGCTCGACCTGGTGATGGAGCGCTATCGGGAGGCCGTGGCGGGCGATCTCCGGATGAACTGCGACTCCTGCGTCTACCGCGTCGCGCTTCCCGGATTCGAGGACAAGGTGGGGCTCCCCCAGCAGCCGCACTTCCACCCGGACGACGACGACCACCATGGCGGTCACCACCATGACGGCCACCACGGGCATCACGATCATGAACACTCCCATGCGCACTGAAGGTGGCGATCACGACCTCCGTCACCACGGGGACGCCGAGGTCCGTGACGACGGCTCGGCGCTCGTCGACCTCGCGGTGAACGTCCGCGCCGACACGCCTCCATCCTGGCTGCGCGAGCGGATCGCCGAGTCGCTGACCGGTCTCGCGGCCTACCCGGACGGGCGGGAGGCGCGGGCGACGGTGGCCGCCCGGCACGGACTGCCCGCGGAGCGCGTGCTCCTCACCGCGGGCGCGGCGGAGGCCTTCGTGCTGGTCGCCCGTGCCCTGAGGGTTCGCCGGCCCGTCGTCGTGCACCCGCAGTTCACGGAGCCGGAGGCGGCGCTTCGGGACGCCGGGCACACCGTGGACCGTGTGCTGCTGCGGGAGGAGGACGGCTTCCGGCTCGATCCGACGGCCGTCCCCGAGGACGCGGACCTCGTCGTGATCGGCAACCCGACCAATCCGACGTCCGTGCTCCACCCGGCCGCCGCGATCGCCGAACTCGCCCGACCCGGGCGGACCTTGGTGGTCGACGAGGCGTTCATGGACGCGGTGCCGGGTGAGCGCGAGGCCCTCGCCGGGCGGACGGACGTGCCCGGCCTGGTGGTACTGCGCAGCCTCACCAAGACATGGGGGCTGGCGGGGCTGCGGATCGGGTACGTGCTCGCCTCCCCCGAGACGATCGCCGAGCTGACTCGGGCCCAGCCCCTGTGGCCGGTCTCCACGCCGGCCCTCGCGGCGGCGGAGGCCTGTGTGGGGGACGCGGCCCTCGCCGAGGCATCCGACGCGGCGCACCGGACAGCCGCCGACCGGGCCCATCTCATCGCGGGTCTCAAGGAGTTCGCCCCCGACGGACTGCACGTCGTCGAGCCCGCCGAAGGTCCCTTCGTCCTCGTCCGCCTCCCCCGGGCCACCGCCGTACGGGCCCAACTGCGCAGCCTGGGCTTCGCGGTGCGGCGCGGTGACACGTTCCCCGGGCTGGGCGAGGAGTGGCTGCGCCTCGCGGTACGGGACCGAGTGACGGTGAACCGGTTCCTGCAGGCATTGGACAAGGCCGTGACGGTGGTGGGGCGCTGACGGAGGGGCCCTCGTCAGCCGCGGCGGCAGTCCACGTGTGCGACCGGTTCCCCGGAGACCTGAGACCCTGAGACCTGTCGGCCTAGCCGACCACCCGCCCGTTCAACACGATCCGCCGAGGATCGGCCAGCACCCGCACATCCGCCCGCGGATCCCCGTCGTACACGACGAGGTCGGCCGGTGCCCCCTCCTCCAGGCCGGGCCGCCCCAGCCAGGCCCGCGCTCCCCACGCCGTGGCCGACAGTGCCTCGACCGGCGGGATGCCCGCGGTCACCAGCTCGGCCACCTCGCCCGCCACCAGCCCGTGCGCGAGCGAACCGCCGGCGTCGGTGCCGACGTACACGGGGATCCCCGCGTCGTACGCGGCGCGCACGGTGTCGTACCGCCGCTCGTGGAGCCGTCGCATGTGGTCGGACCAGCGCGGGTACTTGGCCTCGGCGCCGGCCGCGAGGAGCGGGAACGTGGCGATGTTGACGAGGGTGGGGACGATGGCGACGCCGCGCGAGGCGAAGAGGGGGATGGTCTCCTCGGTCAGGCCGGTGGCGTGCTCGACGCAGTCGATGCCCGCCTCCACCAGATCGCGCAGGGAGTCCTCGGCGAAGCAGTGCGCGGTGACGCGCGCGCCCAGACGGTGGGCCTCGGCGATCGCCGCCTCGACCGCGTCGCGCGGCCAGCAGGCGCTCAGGTCTCCCGTCCCGCGGTCGATCCAGTCGCCCACCAGCTTCACCCAGCCGTCGCCGCGCCGGGCCTCCTGAGCGACGTACGCGACGAGATCGTCCGGCTCGATCTCCCACGCGAAGTTCCGGATGTAGCGGCGCGTGCGGGCGATGTGCCGGCCGGCGCGGATGATCTTCGGGAGGTCGTCGCGGTCGTCGATCCAGCGGGTGTCGGAGGGCGAGCCCGCGTCCCGGATGAGGAGGGTGCCGGCCTCGCGGTCGGTCAACGCCTGCTTCTCGGAGACGTCGTCCGCCACCGGGCCATGGGTGTCGAGCCCGACGTGGCAGTGCGCGTCGACGAGGCCGGGCAGAGCCCAGCCCTGGACGGTGCGGACGTCACGGGCGCCGGCCGGGCGCTCGTACGAGATCCTGCCGCCGACCACCCAGAGTTCGTCGCGGGCGTCGTCGGGGCCGACGAGCACCCGCCCCTTCACGTGCAGCACCGTGTGATCGCTCATGGACCGCACCCTAGTTCGTCGCCGCTTTTTCGTGCAGTGTGCAGCCGCTACAGGCCCTTGTCGTCCTTCAGGCCCTTGTCACCCTCCAGGCCATTGTCGTCCTCGACGTCGGCCATCGCCGGGTCGAGGAGCCGGGACAGGAAGTGGCGGGTGCGCTCGTGGGCGGGGTTGGCGATGACCTGCCCGGGCGGGCCGGCCTCGACGATCACCCCGTCGTCCATGAAGACGACCCGGTCGGCGACCTCACGCGCGAAGGTCATCTCGTGCGTGACGACCATCATGGTCATGCCCTCGTTCGCGAGCATGCGCATGACCGCCAGTACATCGCCGACGAGCTCCGGGTCGAGCGCCGAGGTGGGCTCGTCGAAGAGCATCACCTCGGGGCCCATGGCGAGCGCGCGGGCGATCGCCACGCGCTGCTGCTGGCCACCGGAGAGCGCGGACGGGTAGGCGTCCGCCTTCTCGGCGAGTCCCACGCGCCGGAGGTTGTCGGCGGCGACGCGCGCCGCCTGCGCCTTGTCGCGGCCGAGTACGCGGCGCTGCGGCAGCGTGAGGTTCTCGGTCACCGACAGATGCGGGAACAGGTTGAACTGCTGGAACACCATGCCGATGCGACGGCGTACGGCGTCGATGTCCACGTCGGGGTCGGTGACCTCGATGCCGCCGACGAAGACCTGGCCCTTGGTGGGCTCCTCCAGGAGGTTCACGCACCGCAGCAGCGTGGACTTGCCGGAGCCGGACGGGCCGATGACGCACACGACTTCGCCGCGGCCGATCTCCAGGTCGATGCCGCGCAGCACCTCGTTGTCGCCGAAGGACTTGTGCAGGCCCCTGACCTGGATCTCGGGGTTCGACGAGTCCGACGGGTTCGACGGGTTCGGCGGGTTCGGCGAGGGGTTTCCCGGGCTTTCTGTGCTTTCCGTGCTCACTTGGTGGCCTCCTGGGCCTTCGCCTCAAGACGGCGTACGACGAAACCGAGCGGGACCGTGACCAGCAGATAGCACAGGCCCGCGACCAGGATCGGCGTGGAGTTGGCACTCTGGCTGGCCAAGTCGCGGCCGAACTTGGCGAGTTCGCGCTCTTCGAGCGTGACCCCGAGGAACAGCACCATCGAGGAGTCCTTGAAGAGGAGCACCAACTCGTTGGTGAGCGGCGGGATCACGATCCGGAACGCCTGCGGGATGATGATCGAGACCATGGCCCGGGCGTGCGAGAAGCCCAGCGAACGGGCCGCCTCCATCTGTCCCTTGGGCACCGCCTGGATGCCCGCCCGGATCGTCTCGGCCATGTACGCGGCGGCGACCAGGCCGAGGGCCAGGGCCACCTTGCCGTACGTTCCGCCGATGATCTCCGTGCCCGGGAACGCCAGCGGTACGCCGACGCCCACGAATACGAAGATCAGCAGGGCGGGCAGGCCGCGGAAGATCTCGATGTAGACGCCGGCGAGCCAGCGGTACGGACCCACGGACGACAGCCGCATCAGGGCGATGACCACGCCGAGCACGAGGCCGAAGGCGAAGCCGGACAACGTGTAGAGCACGGTGTTGCGCAGCGCCAGCGTGATGATGTCCGGGAACAGCTGCTTGGCCAGGTCGGCTTGGGCGAACTGGTTCTGCAACTGGCCCCAGTCGGCGCTCGCGCCGATGGCGACCAGGGCGGCGACGAACACCACGTACTGAACGCCGCGCGACACGGCACGCTTCTGGCGCCTGGTCAGACCTGACTTGCGGGGCTGGACGCGGACTTGGGTGTCTGCCTCTGCCTGGCCGCTCATGAGCCGGAGGACTTGCTCGGGTCGTACGGGCCGATCCACTTCTCGTACAGCTTCTTGTACGTGCCGTCGGCCTTCGCGTCCTTGAGCGCCTTGTTGAGGGCGTTGGCGAGTTCGGTGTTGCCCTTCTTCACCGAGAACCCGTACTGCTCACCGGTGCTGAGGTTGTCGACGATCTCGAAGGCGCCGGCGTTGGCCTTGTCCTTCAACCACCCCTGGACGACCGGGTAGTCGATGATGACGGCCTTGACCTGGCCGGTACGCAGGCCGTTGAGGACCGCGTCGGAGCTCTCGAAGGAGACCGGGTTCAACCCCTTGCTCTTCGCGTACTCCTCACCGGTGGTCTGCGCCTGGGCGCCGAGCTTCTTGCCCTTCAGGGCGGCGAACGAGTCGATGCCGCTCTTCTTGTCGACCAGGACGGCCTGGGTGGCGTCGAAGTACGGGTCGGAGAAGTCGACGTTCTTCTTGCGCTCCTCGGTGATCGTCATGCCGGCCGCGGCGAGGTCGCACTCACCGGAGTTGAGGAACGCGCCGGTCTTGAAGTTCTCGAAAGGCGTGTCGAGGATGTCCTGCTTCACGCCCAGGTCCTTGGCGACCAGATCGACGAGCGCCACGTCGAAGCCCTGCACCTTGCCGTCGATCTCCGACTGGAAGGGCGGGTACGGCAGGTGCGTGCAGGTGGTGAGCCGGCCCGCCTTGACTAGCTTCACCCCCTTGACGGTCGCACCTCCACCGTCGTCCGAGGAGGTACATCCGGCCACGAGCACCACCCCGGCCGTCGCGGTGGTGGCGGCCAGTATGCGGGTTCGGCGTCCGAGGGCCGTGTACAAGGAGGACCTCCTGAGGGGACCTGTTGAGGAATTTTGCCGTCCGATTATAAGGAAGGCTTTACCCCCCTCAAATCATTCCCATGGTCGGCCGGCCGTCCGGCCTGAGATTTTTCGGCACGGGAGGCAGCACATCGCCCGCGCCGCACGTCGGATTTGCCGCCGGATACGCTCGAACTCGCGTACTGGAAGCGCCTGATGCGCGCACCTGACGAACCGAAACCCAGAGCGAAGAGAGCACCGCACCATGACCCATCCCTTCCTGGACCTGGCGCCGCTGAGCGCCGCGCGCTTCGCGGCGATCGAGGACCGCGTGGCACGGCTGCTCTCCACCGAGCAGGACGTCGTGATCACGCAGGGCGAGGCGTTGCTTCCCCTGGAAGGCTGCATCAGGGGCGCCGCGGGGTCCGGGACGACCGCGCTGAACGTGATCACCGGTCCGTACGGGCAGACGTTCGGGAACTGGCTGCGGGACTGCGGGGCGACCGTGATCGATCTGGCCGTGCCGTTCCATACGGCGGTCACGGCCGCGCAGGTGCGGGAGGCGTTCGCCGAGCACCCCGAGATCGACTTCGTCTCGCTGGTCCATGCGGAGGCGGCGACCGGCAACACCAATCCCGTGGCGGAGATCGGTGCGGTCGTACGGGAACACGGTGCCCTCTTCATGCTCGATGCCGTGGCCTCGGTGGGGGCCGAGCCGTTGCTGCCGGACGCGTGGGGTGTGGATCTGTGTGTGATAGGGGCGCAGAAGGCGATGGGCGGGCCCGCGGGCGTCTCGGCGGTGTCGGTGAGTTCGCGGGTGTGGGCGCGGATGGCGGCGAACCCGCGGGCGCCTCGGCGTTCGTATCTCTCCCTTCTGGACTGGAAGGAGCGGTGGATCGACGGCGGTCGCACGGCGCTGCTGCACGCCCCGGCGCAGTTGGAGATGCTCGCGCTCGAGGCCTGTGTCGAGCGCATCGAGGCGGAGGGGTTGGCGGCGGTGATGGCCCGCCACGCGACGGCCGCGGCGGCCACCCGTGCCGGGGTGGTGGCGCTGGGCGGGGGCCTTGAGCCGTATGTGTACGAGGCCCGCGAGGCGGCGCCGGTGGCCACGACGTTGCGTACTCCTGCCGGGGTCGACGCGGCGGAGTTGGTGGCCCGTGCGCTGGCTGCCGATCCGGTGCTTCCGGTGGTCGCGGGTGGGGGTGCCCTGGCCGGGGAGATGGTCCGGGTCAATCACTATGGGCCCGATGCGACGCGGGGGGCTGTGCACGCTTGTGTCGCCGCGTTGGGCGCGGCGCTGGCCGAGTCGGGACGGGCGGTGGATCTCGAGGCCGGGCGCGGGGCGGTGACGGAGGTGTGGGCCGCGGCCTGAGGGGTTTTCGCCTGCTTCGGTCGGCCAGTGCTGTGCTCGGCGGTCAGCCGTCATCCGGCGTCGGCGGTCAGCCGTCATCCGGCGTCGGCGGTCTGTCGTCATCCGGCGTCTACGCTGGCCGGGGAGGCGGAGTTGTGGCGGACGAGAAGGAGCTGGGCAAGGAGCTGGGCGAGGTCCAGCGCTTGCACTGGCAGGAGACGTACACCGCGCATCCGGGGATGTACGGCGAGCAGCCGTCCGCGCCCGCTGTCCACGCCGCCGGCGTGTTCCGCGCCGCCGCGGTGAACGACGTACTGGAGCTCGGCTCCGGCCACGGCCGCGATGCCCTCTTCTTCGCCCGTGAAGGCTTCACGGTGCGGGCCACCGACTTCAGCGCCACTGGCCTTGATCAGCTGCGGGCCGCCGCCCGGGCCCAGGACGTCACCGAGCGGGTCACCACCGTGGTGCACGACGTCCGAGACCCGCTGCCGCTGCCGGACGCCTCGGTGGACGCGGTCTTCGCGCACATGCTGCTGTGCATGGCGCTGTCGACTTCGGAGATCCACGCTCTCGTCGATGAGGTGCGCCGCGTCCTGCGGCCGGGCGGAGTGTTCGTCTACACCGTGCGGCACACCGGCGACGCCCACTGTGGCGCCGGCGTCGCTCATGGCGACGACATCTACGAGCACGGAGGCTTCGCCGTGCACTTCTTCCCCCGCGACCTGGTCGATGCCCTGGCCGACGGGTGGCGGCTGGACGAGGTCTTCCCCTTCGAGGAGGGTGACCTGCCCCGTCGCCTGTGGCGCGTCACCCAGACCCTGCCGCGAAGGAGATGATCGCCCGCGGCCCGACCTTCGCCGCCGACGGCGAGACGCCCACCGGCAGCGTGCACATCGTCGTCCTGCCCGATCCCGCCGCCGCCCGCGCGTTCGCCTTCGACGAGCCCAACTAGGGCCTGTCCGGCGGATCATGCCGGGGCTGCGGGGTCTGGCACGCACATCTGCGGCGTTGTCGTCAGTCGCCGACGCTCCGCGTCGACTCCTTCCTCCGCCTTGCAGCTGCACGCACCAGACCCCGCTCACCCGTGCTTATTGCGCGCCGTCAGCTGGAGTCGGCATGATCCGCCGGACAGGCCCTACCAGGCCGGCGTGTACCGGGACGTGCTGCTGCGCCGGTGGCGCAACACGCTGGGGCGCACCATGTGGGATTTCCTCCGGTGGACCGACCGCGGGCAACCGGTACCTGGTGATCGGCCTCGGCTCGGGGCAGGCCGTCGACCTCGCCGTGCCGCGCGACCGTGACGAGCTGATCGCGTCGACATCGAGGTCCACGACTGGCAGTTCGGCGGGCGGCGGTCATGAACCAAGGACGCCCGTGCCGGCTCGGGCGCCACGGGTACCGAAGCCGGCTCGGAACCGCACCCGCTCCCGCCACGTCCTCCGCGGCATGATCAGAACGCACCGAACCGTCGAGGCCCTGGTGATCAGGACCGCCCTGACCGCCGAAGCCGCGGACGTGGCCGAACTGCACGGGCGGGCCCGCGCCACGTACTACCCCAACGGCCTGCCGGACGACGGCACCGACTGGCCCGCCGTCTGGCGCGGTGCCATCGAGCGCCCCGACACCCATGTGCTGTGTGCGGTACGAGCGGCCCGTCTGGTGGCCGTCGCCTCCTTCCGCACCGCCGAAGGCGCCCCCGCCGACTCGGTCAAGCTGTTCCAGTTCCACGTCGACCCCGGCCACTGGCGCTCCGGTATCGGCGCCGCGCTGCACGCGGCCTGCGTCGAGCAGTGGCGGGCCGACGGCAAGCGGACCGCGACCCTGGAGGTGCACGCCGACAACCAACGCGCGCAAGCCTTCTACGCGCGCCGGGGCTGGCTCCCCGATCCGGAGCGGCCGCCCGTCGAGGGCGGGCACCACCTGTCGCTGGGCTACACGGTGCACGGGGAATGAAGCCAGCCGGTTGAATGTTCACACACCGAGCGGAGGGAGCCTCCGCGTACCCGTACGACCTGGAGAGCCGAAGACATGCGCGTCGAGATCTGGAGCGATATCGCCTGCCCTTGGTGCTACGTGGGCAAGGCCCGCTTCGAGAAGGCGCTCGGGGCCTTCCCGCACCGCGACGAGATCGAGGTGGTGCACCGTTCCTTCGAGCTCGACCCGCACCGGGCCAAGGGCGAGACGGAGCCCGTCCTGAAGATGCTGACCAAGAAGTACGGGATGAGCGAGGCACAGGCGCGGGCCGGTGAGCAGAACCTGGGCGCGCAGGCCGCCGCCGAGGGACTGGAGTACCGCACCGAGGGCCGCGACCACGGCAGTACCTTCGACATGCACCGCCTCCTCCACTTCGCCAAGGAGCAGGGCAGGCAGGACGAGCTGATCCAGGTCCTGTACCGGGCGAACTTCGCCGAGGAACGGTCCGTCTTCGTGGACGCCGACGCGTATCTGATCGAGCTGGCCGTCGCCGCCGGGCTCGACGCGGACGCGGCGCGTGAGGTGCTCGCCGATCCGGCCGCGTACGCCGACGAGGTGCGCGCCGACGAACGGGAGGCGGCCGAGCTGGGCGCGAACGGCGTGCCGTTCTTCGTCCTCGACCGTAAGTACGGCGTCTCCGGCGCCCAGCCCGCCGAGGTCTTCGCGCAGGCACTGGAGCAGGCGTGGGGCAGCCACTCGCCGCTCAAGCTGATCCAGCAGGACGGCACGGACGACGCCGAGGCCTGTGGCCCCGACGGGTGCGCGGTGCCGCGGCACTGATGCGAGGCGGACGGCGTGCATCGGCGCAGGTCGGCGGCCATGCATAAGGGTTCCTAAGGGGATCCACGCAAAAAATCGCAATGGACTTGGACTTCATGGGGCAGCAGAGTGGATCCATGGAGACTCTGGAGACTCTCGTCCGTGCCGAGTTCGCCCCGAAGACCGTCTACCTGAACACCGCGAGCACCGGGCTCCTCCCGGTACGCGCGGTCGACGCCATGCGCAGCGCCGTCCAGTCCGTGGCCGACGGACAGCCCTCCGACATGTTCGCTGACATGGAGGCGGCCCGGGCCTCCTTCGCACGGCTGATCGGCGTTCCGGCGCACCGCGTCGCGGCCGGGGCCTCGGTCGCCGTCTACACGGGTCTGATCGCGGCGTCGCTGCCGGAGGGCGCCGAGGTCGTCACCGCCGAGGGCGACTTCAGCTCCACGGTGAACCCGTTCCACGTCCGCGAGGACCTCAAGGTGCGCACCGTCCCGCTGGAGAGCCTCGCCGAGTCGGTGCGGCCGGGCACGGCGCTCGTCGCGGTCAGCGCCACACAGTCCGCCGACGGCCGGATCGCCGACCTGCCCGCGATCCGCGAGGCCGCGCGGGCCCACGGCGCCCGTACGTACATCGACGCGTCCCAGGCCGCCGGCTGGCTGCCGTTCGAGGCCGACGCGTACGACTACACGACATCCGTCGGCTACAAGTGGCTCGTCTCCCCACGCGGCGTAGCCTTCCTCGTCGTCCCGGAGGACCTCGGCGGTCTCACCCCGCTCTTCGCGGGCTGGGTCGCGGGCGAACGCCCCTGGGATGCCTGCTACGGCCCGGTCGAGGAGCTCGCCCACTCCGCGCGGCGGTACGACGAGGCCCCGAGCCTCTTCTCCTACGCGGGCGCCCGGCACTCCCTCGCCCTGGTCGAGGAGATCGGCATCGAGGCCGTACGGGCCCATGACCTCGCGCTCGCCGACCGCTTCCGCGCGGGACTAGCCTCCCTCGGCGTGGCGCCGGTGCCCGCGCCGGGCTCGGCCATCGTGTCCGTGCCCGGACTCGGTCACCGGCAACGCGAGCTGAGCCGTGCGGGGCTCGAAGTGTCCGACCGCGCGGGCAACTTGAGGGCCGCCTTCCACTTGTACAACACGCCCGCGGACGTGGACCGCCTCCTCGACGTCCTGTCCGGCTGACCCCTGGCGCGGGACCGGGCGGGGGCGCTAGGAAGGCACCACGAGGTGGTGGTGCCGGTGGAGCAGACCCTCCACGAGTACGAAGGGCCGCCGGCCGACGCGGAGTTGCGGCGGCGGCTGGTGTACGGGGACGAGTCCGCGCTGAGCGAGGCGTACGCCGCGTACGGCGGACTCGTCCGGGCGGTGGCCGTCCGCGTCACGCACAGCCCGGCCGCCGCCGAGGACGTGGCGCAGGAGGTCTTCGCCCAGCTGTGGAGCAGGCCGTACGGGTTCGACGCGCGCCGTGGCTCGCTGCGCACCTGGCTGTCCGTACTGGCGCACCGGCGGGCCGTGGACTGGGTGCGCAGTGAGGCCCGGCATCGCAAGGCGGCCCACGCCGACGACTCGGCGCTGCAGGCGATCCCCGACGCGGGGCCCGGCCCGGACGAGGCGGTCGTCGACCGGGAACGCTCCCTCCTCCTGCACACCGCGCTCGCCGAACTCCCGCAGACCCAGCGGGAGGTGGTGCACCTCGCGTATTTCGCGGGCCGCACCTACCGCCAGGCCGCCGTCGAACTCGGCATTCCCGAAGGCACCGCCAAGACCAGACTGCGCTCTGCCCTGCGCAAGCTCGCGGAGTCCTTGGCGGAGCCACCGGATCCGGCATGGGAGAGGGGCGCATGATGGATGCGGCAGGGAAACGGGGAAGGGAGGTGCGCGGTGACCACTGACCACGACGGGGTGCGGGCACTGCTGGGAGCCTGGGCCTTCGGGGCGTTGCCCCCGCAGGAGGAGAAGGCGGTTCCGCTGCACCTCGGCGAGTGTGAGAGCTGCGCGGCGGAGGCGGAGCGGCTGCGGGAGACGGCACGGCTGCTGGGCGGGCCGCGGGGAACAGCCATGATCAACGGCTGTGCCGAGCGGGGTGGCTCGAGCCCCGGAGAACCGGAAGGTCTTCTCGCCCTCGCCCTGCGCTCCCGGCCCGCCGCGCCGCGTGTCGCCTCGCATGCCGCGCCCTACGCCGGCGCCGTCGCCGGACTCCAGGCGCTGCTGCGGGAGTTGGCGGGCAGCGAGCCGTCATGGGGCACCCCCGTCGTGCACGACTGGGACGTCCACGCCACGGTCGGTCATCTGATCGCCGCCGACGAACCGTTCGCCCGCAGCCTCGGTCTCGACCGGCGGGAACCGGTGACGCCCGCGGCCGAGGACACCCCGTGGGAGGTGGCCTGGAACGTACGGACCGCCGACGTCATCGCGTACGAGCGGCGGCGCACCCCCGAGGAGACGGTGGCCGCGTGGGCGGCGCAGGCCGACGCGCTGCTGGCGACGCCCGAGGCCCTGGATCCCGAACGCGCCGCGCACGCCCTGACGCTGATGGGGATCCGGCTTCCCGTCGCCGACCACTTCCTCGTGCGGGCCTTCGAGACGTGGATCCACACGGACGACATCGGCCGTGCGCTCGGCCTCGCCGTGCCGCCGCCCCCCGGCCCTCATCTGTGGCAGCTGGTCCGCCTGGCCGTTCGCATCCTCGGTATGACACTGGGGACGACCGCTCCCCCGGTGCTGTTCACGGTGGCCGGCGAGGAGGGCGACGAGCGCGACGACGCCCAGTGGGTGCTCGGCTCCGAGGACGAACCGGTGCGGGCCGAACTCGTGCTGGAAGCTGTCGACTTCTGCCTGCTCGTCGGCGGACGGTACGCGCCCGACGAGGTCCCGAGGGGCACGTCGGGCGACGAGGCCGCCGTACGGAACGTACTGGAGCGGGCGGCGGCGCTGTCCTGGCTGTAGGCCGCACGAGGGGCGGCACCCTCACCGAGGGTGCCGCCCCATCATCCGCAGGTCACCTCACCGGGGTGAAGCGTGCGGTCACTTCACCGGGGTGAAGTCCCGGGCCCCGATGAACTCGGGCCGGCGTACCGGCGCCGCGAACGGCTCCACGGCCAGGTTCTCCACGCTGTTGAACACGATGAACACGTTCGACCTCGGGAACGGGGTGATGTTGTCCCCCGAACCGTGCATGCAGTTGCAGTCGAACCAGGTCGCCGATCCGGCCCGCCCCGTGAAGAGCTTGATGCCGTGCTGGGACGCGAACTTGGTGAGCGCCTCGTCCGAGGGCGTGCCCGCGTCCTGCATCTGCAGCGACTTCTTGTAGTTGTCCTTCGGCGTGGCCCCCGCACAGCCGAGGAACGTCTTGTGCGACCCCGGCATGATCATGAGACCGCCGTTGGTGTCGTAGTTCTCGGTCAGCGCGATCGAGACGGACACGGTGCGCATGTTCGGCAGACCGTCCTCGGCGTGCCAGGTCTCGAAGTCCGAGTGCCAGTAGAAGCCGCTCGCACCGAAGCCCGGCTTGACGTTGATCCGCGACTGGTGGACGTACACGTCCGAGCCGAGGATCTGCCGTGCCCGGCCGACCACGCGCTCGTCGCGGACGAGCCGGGCGAAGATCTCGCTGATCTTGTGGACCTCGAAGACCGAACGGATCTCCTGCGACTTCGGCTCCACGATCGAGCGCTCGTCGGCCCGGATCGCCGGGTCGCTCACCAGGCGCTCCAGCTCGGAGTGGTAGAGGGCGACTTCGTCGTCGTCGATGAGCTGCTCGATGGCGAGGAAGCCGTCGCGCTCGTACGACTCGAGATCGGCCGGCGCGACCGGGCCCGGCGCGTCAGGCGCGCCCCACACCACCGGGTCCTGGCGCGGTACGGACACCTCGGCGGCGCCGCGGCTCGGATAGAGATCGGTGAGCGTGGTCATGAGTTATCAGACCTCCTCGGTCAGCAGGGGGTATACGCCGTTCTCGTCATGGTCCTCCCGTCCGGTCACCGGCGGATTGAAGACACAGAGGCAACGGAAGTCCTCCTTGATCTTCATCGTGTGCTTCTCGTGCCCGTCGAGGAGGTACATGGTGCCGGGGGTGATGGTGAACTTCTCCCCGGTCTCGTCGTTGGTGAGCTCGGCCTCGCCCTCGACGCAGACGACGGCCTCTATGTGGTTCGCGTACCACATGGACGTCTCCGTACCCGCGTACAGGGTCGTCTCGTGCAGGGAGAAGCCGACCTTCTCCTTGGCGAGGACGATGCGTTTGCTCTCCCAGGTGCCCGACTCGGACTTGACGTGCCGGTCGGTGCCTTCGATGTCCTTGAACGAGCGGACTATCACGGTGCTGCGGTACCTCTCTCTCCTGCGTTCAGGCCTGCTTCTGCAGGCCTGCTGTCAGGTCGTTTCTCGTACGGCTCGGGCGAGGGTGCGCAACCCCTCGTCCAGCTCGTCGGGAGTGATGGTGAGGGCCGGGAGAAGCTTCACGACCTCGCTCTCCGGGCCCGATGTCTCGATGAGCAGACCGAGTTCGAAGGCCCGCTGGGCCACGCGGCCCGCGCGGTCCTTGTCGTGGAACTCGATGCCCCAGACCAGGCCGCGGCCGCGGTACTCCTTGCTTTCGTCGGGGTGCTCCTCGCGGATCGCCCTCAGCGCCTGGTCGACCTGCTCGCCGCGGGCCCTCGTCTGCTTCTCCATGGCGGGCCCGTCGGACCAGTACGCCTCCAGCGCCGCGGCGGCCGTGACGAACGCCGGGTTGTTGCCGCGGAACGTGCCGTTGTGCTCGCCCGGCTCCCAGATGTCCAGCTCGGGCTTGAACAGGCACAGCGACATGGGCAGTCCGTAGCCGCTGATGGACTTCGAGACGGTCACGATGTCCGGCGTGATGCCCGCCTCCTCGAAGGAGAAGAACGCGCCGGTACGACCGCAGCCCATCTGGATGTCGTCGACGATCAGCAGCATGTCCTGGCGCTCGCACAGATCGGCGAGGGCACGCAGCCACTCGGCGCGCGCGACGTTGATGCCGCCCTCCCCCTGCACGGTCTCGACGATCACGGCGGCGGGCTTGTTGAGGCCGGAACCCTGGTCCTCCAGCAGCCGCTCGAACCAGATGAAGTCGGGGACCCTGCCGTCAAGGTAGTGGTCGAACGGCATGGGCGTGCCGTGCACGAGCGGGATGCCGGCGCCGGCACGTTTGAAGGCGTTGCCGGTGACGGCGAGCGAGCCCAGCGACATGCCGTGGAAGGCGTTCGTGAAGGACACGATCGACTCCCGGCCCTTCACCTTGCGGGCCAGTTTCAGCGCGGACTCGACGGCGTTGGTGCCCGTCGGCCCGGGGAACATGACCTTGTAGGGCAGGTCTCGGGGGCGCAGGATCAGGTTCTGGAACGACTCCAGGAAGGCGCGCTTCGCGGTCGTCGACATGTCGAGACCGTGCGTGACGCCGTCGCGCTCCAGGTAGTCGATGAGGGCACGTTTGAGCACGGCGTTGTTGTGGCCGTAGTTGAGTGACCCGGCACCGGCGAAGAAGTCCAGGTACTCGTGGCCGTCCTCGTCGTACATGCGGCTGCCCTGCGCGCGGTCGAAGACGGTGGGCCATCCGCGGCAGTAGCTGCGCACCTCCGACTCCAGGGTCTCGAAGACGCTCAGGTCGGGCTGGGTGATGGTCACAGCGAATCTCCTCCTGGGAGATGTTTGGTCAGGCGGTGGGGGGTAACCGGACAACGCCGTCCGGTCGGGTCGGTCGCTCGGTCTGGGCGATCGGCTCAGTCGGTGGTCAGCTCAGTCGGCCGATCGGTTTTCGGTCACCCCGTTGATCGGCTCGCTCGGAAGGACAGCGGTCCGATGCGGTACAGCACCTCGGGCGCGTGCGGTCCGTCGGGGAAGTGCTCCGTGTCGAAGAGGACTTCACGCTCGACGGTGGCTCGGTGACGTTCGGCGTACGAGGTGAACAGGCGCTCCGAGGCCGTGTTGCCCGGAGTGATCGTGGTCTCGACGGAGGTGAGGGCATGGTTCTTGACGACCTGTGCCGTGAGTCCGTCCAGCAGGGCGGCGGCGAGTCCGCGCCCGCGGTACGCGGCGTCGACGGCCACCTGCCACACGAGAAGGGTGTGCGGCTGCTCGGGCCGGACGTACCCGGTCACGAAACCGACCGCTTCTCCCGCCGTGTCGCGCGCCACCACCGAGGTGCCGGCGAAGTCACGGCACCACAGCAGATAGCTGTACGAGGAGTTCAGGTCGAGGGTTCTGGAGTCCTTGGCGATACGCCAGAGCGCGGCGCCGTCCGCCACCTCCGGACGGTCGAGCCGCAGGCCCTCCGGCATTTCCAAGAATTCCGCTTGCAGGTCTGCTTGTGCGGCGGTCATGCGGATTGAATTTACCCAGGGAAAGTTGAAATTGCATCGTCGGATGGGGTTACGGAAGCGTCGCTCGTGTGTTATCGCGCGGCGCGGGCGGGCGCGCGGTGCACGGTGAGAGAATACCGATTTATCCGTAAAATACCGGACGAAACAAAATCCTTGTGTGTTGTGTCACAGATACGAAATCGCCACGAGACCTGACCGAATTACGAGACCATCGTTCGCGAAATCTTAGTGTTTAGGCTCGAAGAAAGCGGGCAGAAGAAGACGGGAAGCTGCACTCAAAAAGGCGGAATAATTGGGTCCGAGTGAATTCATTGATTAGGCTCCCGTGACCCCGTCGATACGCTCCCTGAGGATGTCCGCGTGGCCGTTGTGCCGGGCGTACTCCTCGATCATGTGGACGAGGATCCAGCGCAGGCTGACCTCCAGCCCCGTCATCGGCCCGTCGGCGATCCGTCCGGTCTCGTCCAGCGACCGACCCGCGCACAGCTCCTGCCCCCGGGCGATCTCCCGGCGCCAGTCGGCCAGCGCCTCGTCGAGCCCGCGCTCCGGCGCGAGGGCGTAGCCGCCGGCTCCCTCCGCGTAGAGGGCCGGCACGTCCAGCCCGCCGAACACCCGCTGGAACCAGTTCCGCTCGACCTCGGCCAGATGCTGCACGAGGCCGAGCAACGTCATCTCCGACGGCTCGGCGGACGCCAGCCGCAGCTGCCCGTCCGCGAGCCCCGCGCACTTCAGCTCCAGCGTGGCACGGTGAAATGCCAGCCAGCTCTCCAGCATGGGCCGCTCGTCCCCGGTCAGGAGGGGGATGGGGCGGCCGTCAGGAAGAGTCCGGTGCGTGTCGGTGGTCATGCTGGGCAGCATGACACGAGAGATCCGACGATGTGGGCGGAACGCAGCCCACAGTCGGGGATCAGCTGCCGTCCCGCAGGTCCTTGGGCCAGTCCGGGCGGAACTCGATGCCGTCGTACGTGACCACGCACCCCTCCCCCATCGGGGACTGGGCCATGAAACCGACGAGGGCCGCTCCCGAGGTCTCCTCGTCGCCCAGGGTGAAGAGGCGGACGAAGGTCCAGCGCTTGCCGTCCTTGGAGGCGTGGAAGGCGAAGGCACGGCCGGTGCGGCTGACCCGGAGCCAGACCGAACTTCCCTCCACGGTGAAGGAATTGGCGTCGTCGGAGTGGCCGCGGGTGACCACCGTGCAGACGGTGGGCACGTCCGGGGAGTTCTCCAGGCAGAGCTTGGCCCAGGCCCGCTCGCCCACGTGTATGTACAGAACGCCCGCGTCGAAGGCCGCGGCGAAGCCGACGGTGACGCGGGCGATCAGCTGGAAGTCCCCTTCCGGCGCCCCGAGCAGCCGGGGCGCGTCGGACGCCGGGTCCAGGGCCTCATCGGTGGGCGGCACAAAGCGGTCCTGCCGCGCGCCCGCCCAGCCGCTGAGCACCCCGTCCTCGTACGACCAGTGCCCATCGGGCCCATAGGTGCGGAGCGAGAAAGGGAGTTGGGGAAGTTCCACGTCCATCCTGTGAGTGTCTCAGGTCAACACCCGCGCCCCGAAAGAAGGGGCGCGGGGGCAGCGCCCCGTCAGGGGCGCGGGGCTGTCACATCATGCGGCTCCGCCGCGGGGCGCGACCAGCCACAACCGGCCCGCAGCCGGCGACGGACCGCACCCCCGACGGCGCTTCCCGCAGAGGGTCAGCGTTCCAGACGGCCGTTGAAACGACGCGGCAACCCCAAAGGATTGTCATCGCGGAGCTCACGCGGCAGCAGCGCCTCGGGAGCGTTCTGGTACGCCACCGGCCGCAGCCAGCGCTCGATCGCCGTACCGCCCACGGAGGTGGACGTCGAGGTGGTCGCCGGGTACGGGCCGCCGTGGTGCTGGGCGGGCGCGACGGCGACACCGGTGGGCCAGCCGTTGACCAGGACACGGCCCGCCAGCGGGGTCAGCTCGGCGAGGATCTCCGCGCCGCGGCCGTCGCCCGCCGCCTCCTCGGTGGAGAGGTGCACGGTCGCGGTGAGGTTGCCGGGCAGACGGGACAGGACCGCCGTGGCCTCCGTCTCGTCCTCGTAGCGCGCCACCACCGTGAGCGGACCGAAGCACTCCTCCAGGAGCAGGTCGTGCTCGCCCTCGGCGGTGAGCTTCTCCGCCGGCACGGTCAGGAAGCCGGGGCTCACCGTGTGCTCGCTGCCCGCGCCCGGGGTCACCGGGGTGTCAACCTCCGGGAGCTGGGTGCGCTCGGTGACGCCGGCGACGAAGTTGTCGCGCATACGGTGGTCGAGCAGGACTCCGGCGTCGGTGTCGCTGACGGCCTCCGTGAGGGACTTCACCAGCCGGTCGCCCGCCGCGCCCGTCGGCGCGAGGACGAGACCCGGCTTCACGCAGAACTGGCCGACGCCCAGCGTCATCGAGCCCGCGAGCCCGGTACCGATCGCCTCGGCGCGCTCGGCGGCCGCGGCCTCGGTGATGACGACGGGGTTCAGGGAGCCGAGCTCGCCGTGGAAGGGGATCGGCACGGGGCGGGCGGCCGCCGCGTCGAAGAGGGCACGGCCGCCGCGTACCGAACCGGTGAAGCCGGCCGCCGAGACCAGCGGGTGCTTGACCAGTTCGACACCCGCCTCGAAGCCGTGGACGAGGCCGATGACACCCTCGGGGATGTCGTGCTGCGCGGCGGCACGGCGCAGTACGGCGGCCACCAGCTCGGAGAGCGCCGGGTGGTCCGGGTGGGCCTTGACGACGACCGGGCAGCCGGCCGCGAGCGCGCTCGCGGTGTCGCCGCCGGGGACCGAGAAGGCGAAGGGGAAGTTCGAGGCCGAGTAGACGGCGACGACGCCCAGCGGCACCTTGTAGCGACGCAGGTCCGGGATCGGCGGGGTCGCGGTGTCGTCGGGGTGGTTGATCACGACGTCGAGGAAAGCGCCCTCGTCGACGATGTCCGCGAAGGCCCGCAGCTGGTAGCAGGTGCGGGCGAGTTCGCCGGTGAGCCGGACCGGCCCCAGCGCGGTCTCGGCGTCCGCGGCCTCGACGAGGTGGTCCTTGGCACCTTCGAGCTGGTCCGCGGCGGAGCGCAGGAACGCCGAGCGGACCGCGCGGTCGGCGAGGGCTCCTCGGGCGGCGTGGGCCGCGCGGACAGCCTCGTCCACCTCCTGGGCCGTTGCCTCCACCGCAACCTGTTCGCGCTGCTTCCCGGTTCGGGGGTCGACACTCCAGACTGGTGCTGCTGCCACCGCGGGTTCCTCCAGATGTGATGCCGCAGTTCTTGTCTCACTCACCAGGGCGTTCGATATGCTGAACGCTGTCTCTGATGGTGAATATGCCTTGGGAGACTATTTCCCGTCGAACGAAGGGGTCAAGGGCGATGTCGGCAGGCGAGACAGGCGGCGGGGCGCAAGTCAAGTCCGCGGTGCGGACCGTGGAACTGCTCGAATACTTCGCCGGCCGACCCGGAATGCACTCCTTGGCCGCCGTACAGGAGGCCGTAGGATACCCCAAATCCAGCCTCTACATGCTGCTGCGTACGCTCGTCGAGCTCGGCTGGGTCGAGACGGACGCGACGGGGACGCGGTACGGCATCGGGGTGCGCGCGCTTCTGGTCGGTACGTCGTACATCGACGGCGACGAGGTGGTGGCAGCGGCCCGGCCCACCCTCGACCGGCTGTCGGACGACACGACGGAGACGATCCACCTGGCCCGGCTGGACGGCACGAACGTCGTGTATCTCGCCACACGCCAGTCCCAGCACTATCTCCGCCCCTTCACGCGCGTGGGCCGTCGTCTGCCCGCCCACTCGACCTCGCTCGGCAAGGCGCTGCTGGCCACGCACACCGACGAGCAGGTGCGGAAGCTGCTGCCGGAGACCCTCCCCGCCCTGACCGAGCACACGATCACCGACCGCGAGAAACTGATCGAGGAACTGCACCAGGTGCGGGAGCAGGGCTTCGCGGTGGACCGCGAGGAGAACACGCTGGGGCTGCGCTGCTTCGGGGTCGCGATTCCGTACCGCACCCCCGCGCGCGACGCGATCAGCTGCTCGGTGCCGGTGGCACGGCTGACGCCCGCGCACGAACAGATGGTGAAGGACGCGCTGTTCGACGCGCGCGACCGGCTGACGCTCGCCACCCGGAGGCTCTGACGTGCGCGGTTCGGGAGGCAGGGAGGCGGGGGACATGGAGGTCGTGCTCCGGAAGGTCCACGACAGCGATCTGCCGGTCTTCTTCCGGCTGATGAACGATCCGGACTCGCTCAGAATGGCCGCGTTCACGGCCAAGGACCCGGCCGACCGGGACGCCTTCGACGCCCACTGGGCACGGATCCGCAGCTCCCCCGACGTCGTCCAGCGCACGGTCCTCGTCGACGGCGACGTCGTGGGCAACGCCGCGGTGTACGGCGATCCGGGCGAGCGCGAGGTCACCTACTGGATCGACCGCGCGTACTGGGGCCGCGGCATCGCGACGCGTGCCCTGAGGGCCCTGCTCGCCGAGGTCCCCGAGCGCCCGCTGCGCGCCCGTGCCGCGGCGGACAACGCGGGTTCGCGGCGCGTCCTGGAGAAGTGCGGATTCCGCGTGACCGGGCACGAGAGGGGATACGCGAACGCGCGCGGGGCGGAGATCGACGAGGTGGTCCTCACTCTGGACGGCTGAGCCGTCTCCGCGGAGTGCTGCGTACCCTGGCCGTCGTCTCGTGCGCGCCCTACGTGTCCCTCAAAGTCGCCTGGCTGGCCGGGAGTCACCTCGGCATCCCCGAGAACAGCTCGCTCCTATGAGGCGGACTTCATGAAAGCCGGATGAGAAACCGGGGCGGAAGGAACGATTCGGTTCGCCCCGCTCGTCTTCAACAGCGGGATGAACAAGACGATCAGGCGCGCTTCCGTCTTCACTCTGCTGCTCGTGCTCGCCCTGCTGGTCAGGGCGACCTGGGTGCAGTTCTACGAGGGCACGGCGCTCGCGGACGACAAGGACAACCGGCGGAACACGATCGAGCAGTACGCGTATCCGCTCGGGGACATCATCGTGGCCGGTGACGCGGTCACCGGTTCCAAGGAGGTGAGGAGCGGCGACCTCAAGTACCAGCGGACCTACAAGGACGGTGCTCTCTACGCGGGGGTCACGGGCTACAGCTCGCAGGTGTACGGGGCGACGCAGCTGGAGGGCATCTACCAGGACCTGCTCGACGGCACGGACAACCGTCTGAAGAACCCGTTGGACACGGTCACCGGCAAGCGCGCCGCCCCGGGCGATGTGGTCACCACGATCGATCCGGACGTGCAGAAGGCCGCGTACGACGCACTCGGTGACAAGAAGGGCGCGGCCGTCGCGATCGACCCCACGAACGGCAAGATCCTCGGTGTCGTGTCGACTCCCTCGTACGACCCCTCGGAGATCAGCGGATCCACGGACTCCGCCGCCTGGGAGAAGCTGGCCAAGGACCCCGAGAAGCCGATGACGAACCGCGCGCTGCGCCAGCCGCTGCCGCCGGGCTCCACGTTCAAGCTGGTCGTCGCGGCCGCCGCTCTGGAGGACGGGCTGTACTCGTCGGTGGACGAGAAGACGGACAGCCCGAATCCGTACCCCCTGCCGGGCTCGACCCGTGTCCTGGCGAACGAGAACGAGTCGGCGCCCTGCGAGGACGCCACGATCCGCGTGGCGCTGCAGTACTCGTGCAACAACGTCTTCGGGAAGATGGCCGTCGACCTGGGCCAGGACAAGGTCAGGGCGATGGCGGAGAAGTTCGGCTTCAACAACGAGGAGCAGGACGTTCCCGTGCGGGCGTACGAGAGCGTCTACCCGTCGGACATGGACAAGTCGCAGACGGCCCTGTCGGGCATCGGGCAGTTCGACGTCACGGCCACGCCGTTGCAGATGGCCATGGTGTCGGCGACCATCGCGAGCGGCGGCAAGCAGGTCTCGCCGCACATGGTGTCGCAGATCAGCGACGCCAGCGGCAATGTGCTGGAGAACTACGACGACAGGACGGACACCAAGGAGATCCTGAGCTCGTCCACGGCCGAGCAGTTGCAGTCCGCGATGCAGACGGTGGTCGAGGACGGCACGGGTACGAACGCGCGGATCTCCGGCGCGACCGTGGGCGGCAAGACCGGTACGGCCCAGCACGGCGAGAACAACAGCCAGACGCCGTATGCCTGGTTCACGTCGTACGCGAAGGACGACTCCACCGGCAAGGAGGTGGCCGTCGCCGTGATCGTCGAGCAGTCGAACGCGGCGCGCTCGGAGGTCAGCGGCAACGGGTTGGCTGCGCCGGTGGCCAAAGCGATGATGCGGGCTGCGTTGAACGACTGAGCACTGCGGGTCGTCCTTGAACTGCGGGCCGTCCGTGGCTGGTCGCGCCCACGCGGCGGAGCCGCATAATGTCGCTTCCCCGCGCCCCTTACGGGCGCGGGGAAGCCCCGCAAGTCAGTGCACGCCCAAGATCTGCTCGATCGGGTCGATCGCGAAGTACACCAGGAACATCGCCGACGCGCCCCACAGCAGCCAGTGCACGTCCTTCGCCTTGCCCAGCACCGTCTTGAGGAGGACGTAGGCGACGAAGCCGGCGCCGATGCCGTTGGTGATCGAGTACGTGAAGGGCATCACGGCGATCGTCAGGAACGCGGGGATGGCGATCTCGTACTTGTCCCAGTCGATGTGCTTGACCTGGGTCATCATCAGGAAGCCGACCGCGACGAGGGCGGGGGCCGCCGCCTGGAGCGGGACAATGGTCAGCAGCGGGGTCAGGAACAGGGCCAGCCCGAAGAGCCCCCCGGTGACCAGGTTCGCGAAGCCCGTGCGCGCGCCTTCGCCGACGCCCGCCGCCGATTCGATGTACGAGGTCGAGGAGGAGGCCGAGGCCGCGCCGCCGGCGACCGCGGCGGCACCGTCGATCAGCAGCACACGGCCGAGGTTGGGCACCTTGCCCTCGTCGTCCAGCAGTCCGGCCTCGGCGCTGATGCCGACGACCGTGCCCATGGTGTCGAAGAAGTCCGAGAGGATCAGCGTGAAGATCAACAGGACGACGGTGATCGCGCCGGTCTGACCGAAGGCGCCGAACAGGCTGAAGTCGCCGATCAGTCCGAAGTCGGGGGTGTCCACCAGCTTGTCGGGCCAGGCGGGTGTGGTCAGGCCCCAGCTCTTGATGTCCGCGATCTCGTTGATGACGATCGCGAGGACCGTCATGGTGACGATGCTGATCAGGATCGCGCCCTTGACCCTGCGGGCGAGCAGCCCGATGGTCAGCAGAACGCCGAGGCAGAAGACGAGCATCGGCCAGCCGGACAGCGCGCCGGTGGCGCCCAGTTGGACGGGCACGGTGGTGTTCGCGGCGTCGGGGATCCGGGTGACGAACCCCGCGTCGACGAAGCCGATGAACGCGATGAACAGGCCGATGCCGACGCTGATGGCCTGCTTCAGCGGCTGCGGAATCGCGTGCATGACGGCTTCACGCAGGCCCGTCACCACCAGCACGCAGATCAGCAGGCCTTCGAGGACGATCAGGCCCATCGCGTCGTCCCAGCTCATCAGCGGGGCGATCTGGAAGGCGACGACGGCGTTGAGGCCGAGACCGGCGGCCAGCGCGAGCGGCAGATTGCCGCCGACGCCCATGATGACCGTCATCACGGCGGCCACCAGGGCAGTGGCGGTGACCAGTTGGACGTTGTCGAGCTGGTGGCCGAACTTGTCCTTGGCGCTGCCCAGAATGATGGGATTCAGGACAAGAATGTAGGCCATCGTGAAGAACGTGGCGAAGCCGCCCCGTATCTCCCGGGCGAAGGTGGAGCCGCGTGCGGAGATCTTGAAGAACCGGTCGACGCTGTTCGCCGCGCTGGGGGCGGTGCCTGGCCGGTCGGCCACCTTCTGTGTTTCGGGCATGGCGGATAACTCCCTGTTGCCTGCGTGCTGATGTGCGGATGCTGGCTGGATTGTTCCTGCGTTGAACCGGTTTCGGGTTTTCTCCGTGTTACGGAATCGAGTTCGGCCTGCCACACGACGTTCGAAGCCCTGTACGAGCGCCTGGTACTCTCTCGGCTCTCACCCGTCATGGACACGATTCCTTCACGGGTGACACACGGGGCCCGTATACGCACTACGCAGCAACAGCGCAGGCAGTAACTGTACTGCCCGGGAATCAAGGGGAGAGGTCACCCGTGGGCACTGTCGTCGACGACGCCGCCTCCGCGGAGTTCCACGACTTCTTCGAGCGGCACTACGCGGAGCTGGCGCGACTGGCCCATCTGTTGACCGGTGAGTCGGACGCCGCCGACGATCTGGCGGCGGACGCCCTGCTCGCGCTGTGGCACCGCTGGGACCGGGTGCGCGCGGCGGACCATCCCGTGGCGTACGCGCGAGGGGTGGTCGCCAATCTGGCGCGCAGCCGGATCCGCAGCGCGGTGCGCGAGCGCCGACGCATCACCCTGTTCTGGTCGCAGCGCGACGAGAGCAGCGAGAACCCGGACATCCCGGCTGTCGTCGATGTCCAGGACGCGCTGCGCAGCCTGCCGTTCCGCAAGCGGGCGTGCGTGGTGCTGCGGCACGCCTTCGACCTCTCGGAAAGGGACACCGCGCTCGCCCTCGGCGTCTCGGTGGGTACGGTAAAGAGCCAGACGTCGAAGGGAATGGCCGAGTTGCTGCGGTTGCTGGGGGCCGAGAACGCCCCGAGCCACATGCACGCGGCGGTGCTGCGCACCGGTGGGGCCGGAGGGAGGAACCCATGACCGGGCACCGGGACGTACACGAGGAGCTGGGCGCCCGGCTGCGTGCGGCGGCCGACGCGCACGAGCCCGACCGCGCGCGCATCCTGGCCCGTGTCGAGCGAGGCATGGCCGAACCCGAGGGGGCTCGTCGCCCCTCCCGCCAGCCGCAGGTGCTCGGCTGGGCCCGTGTCGTCGGCGCCACGGCCGCGGTCGCGGGCATGCTCGCCGTGGGCGGCTACGCCGCCGCGTCCGCCCTGAAGGACGACGAACCGGCCCAGCAGAGCGTCGCGGTCACACCGACTCCCGAGCCGTCGGCGGAGCGGTCGAGCCGCGCACCGATCCCGCCGGATCCGACGCCCACCTCACGTCCCGACACACCGACCGCGTCCCCGCCCCGCACGGTCGAGCCGCCTGAGCCGGCCGTCACTCCGCCCGCGGACGCCGGCGTCGAGGACGGCCCGCTGTGGTCGGACGGCTCGGTCGACCCGCACAGCAACGACTTCTGGGCACAGAGCAATGTGACCGTGAAGACGGACAAGCAACTGACCTCGCTCAAGGTCGAGTTGCGGATCAAGCAGACCGGCGGGGTCACCTCGACGGGCGCCTGGCGCTCGCTGCCCGAGGACGACTTCGTGCAGACGGTCGGCGAGCGCGACGGCTTCGTCGTCTACACCTGGGTGCTCAAGCCGGACCGTACGGTCCCGGCCGGCGAGTTCGTGTTCGCCGGGCAGTACGACCACGATCGTGGCGGCCGCGACGCCAGGGGTGACCGCTATGCGGCCACCGCCCGGGCCGACGGCCGGCAGCTGGGTGTGACCGGCGACTTCGGGAGCCAGGACACCGACAACGGCGACTCGTAGAGACGCCCCAACGAGCGCTTCGCAAAAAAAGTTCCGAGGGGCGGCAACCCCCTCCTGCCGGGTGGCGACCAGGGAGACGCAAGGCTCTCCCCCACCTCAAGGAATCGGGACATGACTTCAGGATCGGAACAGAGCGCACGCCACCGCCGCACGATCAACCGCAAGCGCGCTGTGCTCAGCGGCCTGGCCGCATTAACCATGACCGGAGCCGCGGTCTTCGTCGGCACCAGCATGTCGTCGGCGAGCGCCGCCGCCAGCTGGCCGACCCCCAACGGCAGTGAGCCCGTCACCAAGACGATCCCGGTGTCCGGTGTCAAGGACGGCGGGATGAAGCGCTACTACGGCAGCGGCGACCTGGGCGGTGACGGTCAGGAAGAGGGCCAGGACCCGATCTTCAAGCTCGCGGACGGCGCGACGCTGAAGAACGTCATCATCGGCAAGCCCGGCGCCGACGGCATCCACTGCTCGGGCAGCTGCACGCTGCAGAACGTCTGGTGGGAGGACGTCGGCGAGGACGCCGCCACGTTCAAGGGTGGGAACTCGGCCACCTACACCGTGTCGGGCGGCGGGGCGCGGAAGGCCTCGGACAAGGTCTTCCAGCACAACGGCGGCGGCAAGCTCGTCGTCTCGAAGTTCGCGGTGCAGGACTTCAAGACCCTCTACCGCTCCTGTGGCAACTGCGGAACGCAGTACAAGCGCACCTCGATCTTCAACACCATCGAGGTGACGGCACCCGGTTCGCGCCTGGTCGGCATCAACCAGAACTACGGCGACTCCGCGGCCCTGCGGAACATCACGATCCTCGGCGACAGCAGCAAGAAGATCGTGCCGTGCCAGAAGTACATCGGCAACAACACCGGCAAGGAGCCGCAGACCGCCGGCAAGGACGCCGACGGCACCTACTGCAACTACAAGGCGTCCGACATCACTTACAAGTAATCGCGCGACCCAGCACCTGGAGCACCACACTTGAGCACGCACAAAAAGCACCTCACCCGTCGCCGGTTGCTTGCCGCGTCCGCCGTGGGCGTGGCCGGCTCCGGCGCGGCGGTGGCGGCCGGCACCGGGTTGCTCTCCTCGGCGTCGGCCGCGACCTTCGGTCACACCGACGACGGGGCCAACCACGTGATCGACACGGGCGCCTCCCTCGTCTTCAAGGTCTCCAAGTCGACCGGCGACCTGACGTCGCTGGTCTACAAGGGCAAGGAGTACGAGGGATACGGCGGCAAACACTCGCATGTCGAGTCGGGGCTCGGCGCGTCGACCGTGCGCATCAAGCAGTCCGGGGCGACGATCCTGGTCTCCGTGGCGCACGGCACGCTGAAGCACTACTACGCGGCACGCAAGGGCCAGAACAACGTCTACATGTGGACGAACAAGGCGGACACGTCGTTCACGGCGACCCGCTACATCGCCCGCATCAAGGCGGGGATCTTCCCCAACGAGGGTCCCGACTCCTGGGTGGAGGCGTCCGACAAGGTCATCGAGGCCGGTGACGTCTGGAAGCGGTCGAACGGCCAGACCCGCTCCAAGCACTACTCGGGCGAACGGGTCATCGACTACGACTACATCGGCTACAAGACCGGTTCGGTCGGCCTGTGGATGGTCCGCTCCAACCACGAGAAGGCGTCGGGCGGCCCGTTCTACCGCTCGCTGCTGCGCCACTCGAACGACGGCGGCGTGGGCCTGTACGAGATCCTGCACTACAACCAGTCGCAGACCGAGGCGATGCGCTTCGGTCTGCAGGGTCCGTATGTGCTGTCCTTCACGGACGGCGGTGCGCCGTCGTCGTCGCTGTTCGCGAAGAACCTCGACACCTCATGGGTGGACGGTCTCGGCATCTCCGGCTGGGTCGGCGAGTCCGGCCGCGGCAAGGTGTCGGGCGTCGGTCTGAAGGGCAGGGACGCCGACTACCCGTACACCGTGGGCTTCGCCAACAAAGACGCGCAGTACTGGGCGAAGGCCGCCGCCGGCACGGGTGCCTTCTCGTGCCCGGGCATGCTGCCGGGGACGTACACGCTCACCGTCTACAAGGGCGAACTCGCCGTGCACACCCGGGAGGTGAAGGTGACGGCGGGCCGCACCACCGCACTGAACAGCCTCACCATCAGCGGCGACCCGAGCACCGCCGACACGATCTGGCGGCTCGGGAACTGGAGCGGCACACCGGGCGGGTTCAAGAACGCCAAGCTGATGACGTACGCGCATCCGTCCGACGCGCGCGCCGCGAAGTGGACGGGCAACGTCACCATCGGCAGCGGTGACGAGGCCGCCGCGTTCCCGGCGTACATGTGGAAGAACGTCAACGACGGCATCCTCGTCTACTTCAAGCTGACCAAAGCCCAGGCCGCCGCCGCGCACACCCTGCGCATCGGCGTGACGACCGCCTACGCGGGCGGGCGGCCGCGGGTGACCGTCAACGACTGGGTGTCGCCGATCCTCGTGGCGCCCACCCAGCCCTCGACGCGGTCCCTCACCACGGGCTCGTACCGGGGCAACAACCACACGTTCACCTACAACGTGCCGGCGAGCGCGTGGAAGTCGAACTCCAGTCAGTACAACGTGCTGAAGCTGAACATCGTCAGCGGCTCCTCCGGGGCCGCGTTCCTCAGCCCGGGCACGTCGTTCGACTGCATTGATCTGCTGGCCTGAATCCCCCCATGCGGGCCGGCAAGAGGAACGCCCCCGCCGGACTGGAGGTCAGCCGGCGGGGGCGTTCTCGTATGCCTTCGCTCTCCTCTGTGTGGGTCAGTTCATCGTCGAACCGATGGTGGTGGAGCCGGTCGTCAGGAAGGTCGTGGCGGGCAGCGAGCCGTTCGACCCGCGGGCGCCCTGTGCGGTGGACGCGTTCGTGGACTTGAAGGCGGGGGTGGCGACGCCCTTGTCCCAGTTGTTGCCCGCGGAGACGGTGGACTTGCCGAGCTTGGACCGGCTGTCCTTGTTGCCCACCGCGAGGTTCTTGGCGAGGCGGGCCTTGCCGGTGGCGAAGTAGAAGCCCGAACCGGTGTTGGCGTACGCGGTGTTGCGGTTCAGGCTCATGGCACCGGTGTTGGAGTTCTCGGTGAAGCCGTGCTGGTTGTTGTCCCAGGCCGCGTTGTTGTTGACGACATGGGCGACCGAGGCGCCTCCGCCGCCGAGCTTGAAGCCGTTGCCGTTGCCCTCGAAGGCCGGGTCGTTCCAGCGGTTCTTGCCGTTTCCGTACGCCCAGGAGTGCTCGATGGTGACCGGGCTGGAGAACTGCCAGAAGTCGAGGCCGTCATCCGAGTTGTTGTAGAGGCGGGCACCGGTGATCTTGTTGCCCGAGCCGGAGCCGAACTTGACGGCGATCCCGTCGGCGTTCTGACCGTGGCCCGCGGGGTCGTAGTTGCCGTAACTGTCCAGGTTCTGCACGAGGTTGTTCGTGGTGCCGTCGCCGCGCAGCGAGAAGCCGGAGTCGCCGTTGTTCGCGGTGACCAGGTTCTTGAAGACACCGCCCACGGAGGAGGTGGCGACGAAGCCCTGGGCGGGCGAGTTCTGCCAGGTGATGTTCTGGACGGTCCAGTAGTCACCGTAGATTCCGGCCAGCCAGGAGCCTTCGGGCAGCTTCGAGCCGTCGACCTTCACCTTCGCACCGGCGGCGGCCTGCAGCGTGATCCGGGCCGAACCGGTGCCGTTCGCCTCCGACTTGAGCGTCTTCGTCGGGTAGTAGGTGCCACCGCGTACCTGGATGGTGGTGCCGGCCGCGGCGTTCTTGACCGCGGACTCCAGCTGCGCGGTGGTGGACACGGTGACCGTGGTGGCGGCGCTGGCTCCGTCGGGCAGGAGTCCGAGGTACACGCCACCCGCCCCCGCGGCGACGGCCACCCCGGCCGCGATGGAGAGGGTTCGGGTCCTGCGGTGGCGTCCAAGGCTCTGACGCACGGGGCGTTCCTTTCCTAGGGAGGGGGGACAAGAGGCGGGCCGGACCCGCCTCTTGTCCCTGGTCGCCGCCATGGCCGGAAGGGTTGCCGCTTGCACGCGAAAACGAATCGAAACTTTCGCTCGCCCCGGTCCCCGTCGCACCGATTGACGTGCTCATTCCCGCTGGTGACACTCCCAAGGTCATCCACCCAACAGAATCCATCAGACTCCCACAGGATGTGTCATGCGACCCCGCACCGCCCGCACCCTCCTGATGTCTCTGTCCGCGCTGCTGGCCCTCTTCCTGAGCCTGCTGGCAGCTCCCCCCAGTCCCGCACAAACCGGAGCCCCACCCGTGAACCAGGCCGACCAGGCCGCGCAGAAGGCCAAGCCGAAGTACGCCGGCTACCTCTTCGCCTACTTCACCGGCGAGGGCACCGCCGACGGCGAGCAGATCCGCTACGCCCTCAGCCGCGGCAACGACGCGCTGCACTGGCGGGAGTTGAACGCCGGCAAGCCGGTCCTCACCTCCACCATCGGTGAGAAGGGCCTGCGCGATCCGTTCGTGATCCGCTCCCCCGAGGGCGACAAGTTCTACATGATCGCGACCGACCTGAGGATGTACCAGAACTCCAGCGGCAGTTGGGACCAGGTCCAGCGCCACGGCAGCAAGTCCATCATGGTCTGGGAGTCCACGGACCTGGTGAACTGGACCGACCAGCGCCTGGTGAAGGTCTCCCCCGACAACGCGGGCAACACCTGGGCGCCCGAGGCCTACTGGGACGACACGCTCGGCGAGTTCGTCGTCTTCTGGGCCTCGAAGCTGTACGCCGACGACGACCCGGACCACACGGGCTCGACGTACAACAAGATGCTGTACGCGACGACGAAGGACTTCCGTACCTTCAGCGAGCCGAAGGTCTGGGACGACCCGGGCTACTCCGTCATCGACTCGACGGTCGTGAAGCACAACGGGACCTACTACCGCTACACCAAGGACGAGCGGGACCCCAGCTCCAGCAGCCCGTGCTCGAAGTTCATCACCGGTGAGAAGTCGACCTCGCTCACCGACACCTCGTACGACTTCGTGTCCGACTGCATCGGCAGCGGCTCGATCGATCGCGGCGAGGGCCCGACGGTCTTCAAGTCGAACATCGAGAACAAGTGGTACCTGTTCATCGACGAGTACGGCGGCCGTGGCTACGTCCCCTTCGAGACGACCGACCTCGACTCGGGCAAGTGGACGATGTCGAAGAACTACCAGCTGCCCGCGAGCCCGCGGCACGGCACCGTCATGCCGGTGACGCAGGCGGAGTACGACCGGCTGCTGGCCGCGTATCCGGTCAGCGGCACCTCGGTCGTGGACGCGACGGCCAAGGACCAGAGGGGGTACGCCATCGTCACCGAGGCCGCCTCGAAGGTCGTGCTGCCGATGGAGCCGGACGCCGACCTGGCCCGTCTCGCTCCCCGGCTGTCGGTCGGCGCGGGAGCCAAGGTCAGCCCGCCCTCCGGTACGCGCCGTGACTTCCGCAAGCCGCAGACGTACACCGTGACGGCCGCCGACGGGACGACCCGCAGATGGACGGTGGAGGCGGTGCCGACCCGCAGCCCGGTCCTGCCCGGTCTCTACGCCGACCCGGACGTCAAGTACATGGACGGCCGTTACTGGATCTATCCGACGACGGACGGCTTCCCCGGCTGGAGCGGCACGAAGTTCAAGGCCTTCTCGTCGAAGGACCTCGTGCACTGGAAGGACCACGGCGAGATCCTCGACCTCGGACCCGATGTGTCCTGGGCCGACAAGAACGCCTGGGCCCCGGCGATCGCGGAACGCGACGGGAAGTACTACTTCTACTTCTGTGCCGAGCAGCAGATCGGCGTCGCCGTCGCGGACTCCCCCGCCGGCCCCTTCAAGGACGCGCTGGGCAAGCCGCTGGTCGCCAAGGGGGGCCAGCTTCAGGGGCAGATGATCGACCCGTCGGTCTTCACGGACGACGACGGCAAGTCGTACCTGTACTGGGGCAACGGGCACGGCTACGTCGTGCCGCTGAACGACGACATGGTGTCGTTCGACGCGGCCAAGGTGAAGGACATCACCCCGGACAACTTCCGTGAAGGTGCCTTCGTGATCAAGCGCAAGGGCACGTACTACTACATGTGGTCCGAGGACGACACCCGCAGCGAGAACTACCACGTCGCCTATGCCACCGGACCGTCCCCGCTCGGCCCGTGGACGAAGAAGGGCACGATCCTGTCCAAGCGCCCCGAGTACGGCATCAACGCCACCGGTCACCACTCGGTGGTGAACGTCCCCGGCACGGACGACTGGTACATGGTCTACCACCGGTTCGCGCTGAACGGGCCCGGTAAGGCGGGCGGGGACGGCACGCACCGCGAGACCACCATCGACCGCATGCGGTTCGCGGCCGACGGCACGATCAAGCCGGTGGTGCCGACCCTGGAGTCGATCAGGCCCGTGCAGCGGTAGCCCTGGCTCAGTCCATCGTCGCGCCGATGGTCGTGCTGCCCGTGGTCAGGAACGTGGTCACGGGCAGCGCGCCGTTGGACTGCCGGGCGTTGTACGTGCTCGTCGCGTCCGTGGACCGGAAGGCGGGCGTCGAGACGCCCGAGTCCCAGTTGTTGCCGGCCGAGACCACCGACGAGCCCTTGTTCACCAGCCCGGAGCCGTTGCCCACCGCCAGGTTCTTGCCGAGCCTGGCGGCGCCGGTGGCGAAGTAGTAGCCCCACTTGGCGTTGGCGTAGGCGGTCGTCCGGTTGATGACGATCGCCCCCTTGTTGCTGTTCTCGGTGAAGCCGTTGCCGGCGTTGTCCCAGGCCGCCGAGTTGTTGACGACGTGCGCCACGACCTCGCCGTCGCCGCCCAGCTTGTAGCCGTTGCCGTCGCCCGCGAACGCCGAGTCCGACCAGCGGTTCTTGCCGTTGCCCATGGCCCAGGTGTGCTCGACGGTCACCGGGGACGAGAACGACCAGAAGTCGAGCCCGTCATCCGAGTTGTTGTAGAGACGGGCGCCGGTGACCAGGTTGCCGGAGCCGGAGCCGAACTTGATGGCGATGCCGTCCGCGTTCTCGCCGTGGTTGGCCCGGTCGTAGTGGCCGTACGAGTCGATGTTGCGGACGGTGTTGTTCGTGGTGCTGTCGCCGGTGAGCGTGAAGCCCGAGTCGCCGCCGTTGATGGTCTTGATGTTGTCCCAGACCGTGGAGGCGCAGGACTGGCAGACCACCGCGCTGTCCGGCGAGTTCTGGAAGGTGATGCGCGAGACGGTCCAGTAGTCGGCGGTCAGCTTGAAGATCCAGTCGCCGTCGGGGAGGTTCGACCCGTCGATCTTCACGGTCTCGGACCCGTACGGCTGAAGCTGGATGCGACTGGCGGACGTGCCGTTGGCGGTGGACTGAAGGGTGGCCGTCGGGTAGTACGTACCGCCGCGGATCTGGATGGTGGTCCCCGCGGTAGCACTCTTGATGGCACTGGTCAGCTCGGCGGAGGTGTCGACAACGACGGTGGCCGCGTGAGCGGGGGTGGCAGCGAGGCTACCGAGGCCTCCGGCCGCGGCGAGGGTGGCGAGAGCGGTGAGGGCGGTACGCGTACGACGCATGGTGCCTCCGGTGGGTGAGGTGGGTGAGCGGGGGGTGTGCGCCCCTTCAGGGGCGCGGGGAACTGCGCGACCAGCCCCAACCGACCCGCAGCCGAGCCACGACCGAGGTTGGGGGTCTGGGGG
>NZ_VBZC01000039.1:0-37978 GCF_005786655.1 Streptomyces montanus | reverse complement strand
TTTGGGTATGGGGTGGGGTTGGGGAAGGAAACCCTCCCGCCCACCCAGGGTTCACAGAACGGTGTCGAGCCATGTGAAGAGCTCGTCCTGCATGGGTGCGGTACACACATGGCCCAGATCGGGCCAGACCTTGGTGTGCAAGCGATCCCCGGCGCGACGGGAGCGCCAGACGGCGCGCAGCTTGTCGTACGCCACCAGGACACCCTCGGAAGGAAAAAGGGTGTCCTGGGCACCGTGGAAGAAGAGCATCGGCCTGGGCGCGGCGATGCTCGCCACATCGGGGAAGTCGAGATACCGGGCAAGCCCGGGATGGAGCATGTAGTAGGAGGACTGGCCCCGCAGGATGTTGTTGCCGGGCACGATCACGTCCTTGAGCCCGGTCATCCAGCACACGCTCGCCGCAGCCGCGACATCGTCGCTGAGCGCGGCGGCCTGCCAGGCCCGAAAGGCGCCCATGGAGAACCCCACGGCCGCGACCCGCCGCCCGTCCACCCGGTCCAGCCCGGCCAGAAAGCCGGCGGCGCGCACGTCCTCGCGCGCCATGAGCCCGGCGAGCGACGAGCCCAGGTTGTAGAAGTTGCTCGCGAGAGCCTGCTGCTGCTCGTAGGTGATCGGCCCCCGGTCGCCCCAGCCGAGCGCGTCCACGGCGAGGACGACGTATCCCCGCCGGGCCAGTTCGTCACCGAGGAACCGCCCGCTGAAGTACCGGTCGGCCCAGGCCTGGGCGGAGGCGAGTCGTGTCTCGCCGTCGTACCAGGGCCTGACCAGCTTCTCCTTTCCTATGTCGAACTTCGCGCCGTGGTCGTGGAGCAGGAGCACGGCCGGGAAGGGACCGGTGCCGTGCGGGGTGAGCAGAGCTCCACGCACCCGCCCGTACCGGGTGACGGAGAAGGTCACCAACTCCCTTGCGTAGCCGCCGAATTCGCTGTGCTGTTCGCCGAACTCGGGCTCGTACAACGTGTCGTCCCGCTCGACGAGGAGGTGTTCCTCGACCTTCGCGCGGGCGGCCCGCCGCCAGGCCCGGAAGTCCCGGATCGGGGAGGTGTCCCAGGCGAGCGGGAAGCGGAGTTCGTCCTTGAGGAGCGGATGGAAGTCGGGCAGTGGGCCGTCCACGATCACCGGCTCCGACGCCGCCGCCCGGGCGGGCCCGGCAGCGGTGAACAGCGCCGCCGCCCCGGACCCCACCACGAACGCCCGCCGCCCCAACGCCGGGTCACGGGCGGGCATACGGCCTCCAGTCGCCGAGGTAGGTCCGCCGGGTGTGCACGGCGGCCTCCTCCGCCGTCAGCTGGGGCCTGTTCTCGGGCACCGAGATCACCGCGCCGGGACCCTGGTTGGCGCACTCCCTGAAGCGCATGGTCTGCCACGGGTACGCCTCGCGCATGTTGATGTACGGCGTCACCGCGTCGATGCCCGGTCCCAGCCAGGTGTCCCTGACGACCAGTGAGGGCCAGGCGGTAGTCTCGTACGACGGCACCCACGGGCGCGCGATCTTGTACGCCGCGTCCTCGGCCCCGGAGGTGATCCGGGACCGGACCGCCAGGAAGCCGTAGGGATTCGCGCGTGCCGTCGCCGGCGCGAACACCATCCCCTCCGGTTTGAACGCGACGTCCCGGTCGAGGGTGTGGAAGTGGCACCGCTCGAAGACCGCCCGGGCCCGCCCGAAGACGAAGTCGACGTCACCCTCGATGTAGCAGTCCCGGTAGTACTGCCGGTCGAAGGCCTCCAGAGCGGTGGTGTCCGCGAACAGCGTGTCCTGGTGGGCCAGGAGCCGTACGCCCTCGAAGCGCGAGCGGTCGCCGGTGACGTACGCGGCCACGGCCTGTGTCCCCGTGATCTCCGGGTGGTCGGCGCGCAGCCAGTCGTTGGCGAGGGTCAGTCCGCGCACGGTCAGGCCGGGCGCCGTCGAGGTGAAGGTGGCGGAGCCCGCGGTGCCGTAGGTCGTGCCGTCGGGTTTCTTCGTGCCGTTCGCGTTGTCGTACACGATGACGGCGTCACGCGGGTCGCGGGTGGCACCGCGCAGCGTCAAGTCACGCTTGCCGGCAGGGATGTCGACCACTTCGCGGTACGTCCCCGGGTGCACGACGATCGTCCAGCCGCCGCCGTCCACCGCGTCGACCGCGTCCTGGACCAGGTCGCCGGGGCGGACGTGGAGGACGCGGCGGCGGGCGTCCGCGAAGGCGGGGGTGGTACCGACGGCCACCAGACCGCCGGCGATCCCGGTGAGCAGTGTGCGCCGGCGCAATCTCAGCACCCCTTCCATGGCGCCCAGTCACCGAGGTACACCGCGCGGGTGTGGGACTCGGCTTCCGCGTCGGTGAGTTGGGGCCGGTTCTCCGGGACGCTGATCTCGGCGCCCGGCCCGGTGTTCCGGTACTCGGCGAACCGCTGGTTCTGCCAGGGGAAGCTCTCCGACATGTTGGTGTACGGCGCCACCGCGTCGATCCCGGTGCCGAGGCGGGTCTCGCGCACGGTGAGCATCGGGCGGGCGGTGGTGTCGGAGCTGGGCACCCAGGGGCGGGCCAGCTTGTAGTAGGCGTCCGGGGCCTCGCTCGTGACGCGGCTCTTCGCCACCAGGCAACCGCGCGGGTTGGCGCCCGCGGTCGACGGCGCGAAGACGAAGCCGTACGGGGCTCCGGACAGGTCCGTGCGGTTCAGGGTGTGGAAGTGGCAGTGCTCGTACACGGCGGTGGCCCGCCCGAACACGAAGTCCACGTCACCCTCGACATAGCAGTGCGCGAAGTACTGCCGGGCGAAGGTGCCGAGCGCCATGGAGTCGGCGTACAGCGTGTCCTGGTGGCCCAGGAACCGGCAGTGGTGGAACGCCGAGCGGTCGCCCTGCACCTTGATCGCCACGGCCTGGGTGCCGCTGATCTCGGGGTGGTCGGCGCGCAGCCAGTCGTTGGCGAAGGTGAGGTACCGGGCGGTGAACCCGTCGGCCTGGACGAGGGTGGTGGCCGAACCGGTGGTTCCGTAGGTGCCGCCGCCCGGCTTGGGGGTGCCGGCCGCGTTGTCGTACACGATCACGACGTCACGCGCGTTCTCCGAGGCGCCGATCCACGTCATCTCCGTGCGGGCGACGCTGACGGCGACCGTCTCGCGGTACGTGCCCGGGGCGATGACCAGGGTGTACCCACTACTGGTCGCGGCGTTCACGGCGGCCTGCACGGTGGTGTGGTCGCCGAGACCGCCGGGGTGGACGTACAGGGTCCGCCCGGTCAGCCGCGCCGACGGGGAGCCGTACCGGCCGAACGGCGAACGTCCCTGCGCGTGGGCGGTGCCCGAGAGCCCGAGGCCGAGCGCGGCCCCGGCGCTCGCGACGACGAACGACCGTCTGCTCACGTCTGGTCCGGTCATCGTCAGCAGACCTTCCCGGCGCCCGCCTGCCCGGTGACGATCCCCGGCACGGCCCGCGGCGAGTCGACCTTCGTGCGCAGGGTCGGCGTCCATCCGGCGCCGGACTGCAGGGTCTCCCCCGGTATCTCGGCGTTGTGGACGGCGATGAGGTCGACCTGCTTTCCGTTGACGTAGTTGTTCTGGGCGGTGAGCGGTGCCTCGCTCCACTTCTTCAGTGTCTTGGCGGCGCTGACTCCGGCCGGCAGCGAGAGGGCGTTCTTCTCGGCGTACAGCTGCGAGGACGCGCCGATGCCGAACGTGTAGGAGTACGACTGGTCCTTGGTGACCACGAAGTGGTTGTTGTACGCGTCGACCTGCCCGAAGCGGACGCGGGGCGCGCGCTCCACGATGCCGTCGAAGCGGTTGTGGTGCAGCGTGACCTTGAGCTTGCCGGCGTCGGTGGAGCCCGCGCTGTCGCTGTTGCCGATCATCAGCGTCTTGTCGTGGTCCTCGAAGGAGTTCCAGGACGCGGTGACGTAGTTGGCGCCGCGCACGATGTCGAGAAGGCCGTCGTGCTGCTGGTAGATCTCGCCGAAGTACTTCGGCAGCGTGCTGTCGGGGTAGCGGCCGTCGGTCAGGGTGTTGTGGTCGACCCACACATGGGTGGAGCCGTAGACGACGACCGCGTCGTACTCGGAGTTCCAGGCGCCCGTGGCGCCGTCGGTCGGGTCCCACTGGGGGAAGCAGTCGAGCGGGGCCTCGATGGTGAGGTTGCGGAGGATGACGTTGTCGACACCCTTGATCTGCAGGCTGCCGCCCCGGATCCCGGAGTTCTTGCCGACGCCGACGATGGTGGTGTTGGCGGGGACGTTCGCCTTGATGGCCTTGTCCTGGTTGGCGGCGGAGGCGGCGCGCAGCCCCTCGGGGCTGTCGGCCGGCTCCCCGGAGAGGTCCTTGTCCAGGCCCCAGTTCTCCGGCGAGTACTTCTCGAGATACGCGTCGAAGTCGTACCCCGCTGCCTCGAAGGACGCGCAGCCCTCCGCGACGGGGTCGATGACGCCCTTGATCTGGACGATCTTCGGAGTGTCGCCCCCGGCCTTCAGCGCGGCCTTGAATTCGGCCCAGGTGGTGACCGTGTAGACGTGCTCGGCGTCGGCGGCCGAACCACCGGTGGTGCCGCTGCCCTCCGACCCCCAGCCGTCGTTCGCGGCAAGGGTCTGCCGGGCCAGGTCCCGTGGCTGTGCCTGGGCGGTGGTCCCGGTGACGGCGAGCACGAGAGCGGTGCAGCCGAGGACAGAGAAAGTGGCATGGGCATGCCAGACTCGCGTACGCATGGGTGCGGGTACCTTTCAAAGGAAGGGGGGAGTTGGCGCCCCTTTCAGGGGCGCGGGGAACTGCGCGACCAGCCACAACGGGCCCGCAGCTTTGAAACCGGCCTTACAGCGGAGCGCTATGGCCAAGTGATCCAGGACTCAGGAATCTCGTCGCCCAGGCGACGCACGTCCCCGTGGGCAAGCACCCGGCGATGCAGAAGCTCAATAGCGACCAGCCGGGCCACGGCGATGGCACCCGGAGGATTGAAGTGGGTGTTGTCCTGCTCGGTCGCGGTCCAGTTGAAGTACTTCTTGGTCTCCTCGACGCCCAGCTTCTGCCAGAGCGCGATGGACAGCGCCTGGATGTCGAGCAGCGCCACCTCCTCGGCGGCGGCGAGGGCGCGCATCGAAGCCGGATAGTCGCCGTGGGTGCCCACGGCATTCCCGTCGGCGTCGAACTTCCTGCGCTCGACGGAGGTGGCGAGCACGGGGCGGGCACCGCGGGCGCGGGCGCCGTCGATGTACTGGCGCAGGTGGTCCTGGTACGTCGTCCAGGGCTCGGTGTAGCGCGTGGGGTCGGCGGACTTGGAGTCGTTGTGGCCGAACTGGATGAGGAGGAGGTCGCCGGGCCGGATGGCTTCGAGAATGACGTCGAGGCGGCCCTCGTCGATGAAGCTCTTCGAACTCCGGCCGTTCAGGGCGTGGTTGGCGACGGACACGCTCTTGCTCAGGAAGAACGGGAGCGCCATGCCCCAGCCCGTTTCGGGGGCCGCGTCGGCGTACTTCTGGTCTGCGGTGGAGTCACCGGCGATGTAGAGGGTGCGCACGCGTCGGCCTCCGTGCGGGGAAGACGGGGAGGCGGCCGCGGGTGCTGCCGCGGCGGCGGGTGTTGTCGCGGCGGCGACGAGGGGGACGGCGGCGAGAGCCGCGGTGGTGATCTGTCTGCGGGTGAGGGACACGTCGGTGTGCCTTTCAGGGCAGCAAAATCAGATGATGAGAGGGCGATTACCTTTGCTTTCGGGCGTGGGGGGCTGGAGGGCCGGCGGGCGGGGCACCAGGTGATCCGCCGCCGGCCCTCGGTCAGGAGGCGCGAGTCGGGGTCAGTGGACCGGCATCAGCCCTTCTGCTCGTTCCACTCCGCCTGGGCCTTGTTCAGCTGGTCGGCAAGCGTGTCCAGGAAGTCCTTGGCACTCGTCGACCCGGTCATGACCTTCTGGAAGGCCGGCTCGTTGTCGGTCTTCGAGATGGTGTTCCAGTCGGGCAGGTAGTACGGCAGCTGGACGATGGTGGTGGAACCGTCGCTCAGCGCCGCGGCGGCCAGCTTGGTCGGCTCGGCCTTGGAGACCCATGCGTCCTTGGCGGCCTCGGTGTTCGCCGGGACCTGGCCCGCCGACTCGTTGAACTTGGAGTTCTCCGCCTGCGACACGGCGAACTCGATGAACTTCCAGGCGGCGTCCTTGTTCTTGGAGCTCTTGAACACGCCCAGCCCGTCGACCGGGTTGGAGACCTGGACCCGCTTGCCGCCGGCCCCGATGGGCTGCGGGATGCCCCGGAACTTGTCGACGCCGAGCGCCTTCACGTGGTCCTGGTAGGAGCCCAGGTTGTGGTTGAGCATGCCGATGGTGCCGGAGTCCCACTGGGCGACCATCTTGGTGAAGTCGTTGTTGAGGTCGGCGGCCGGGGTGACCTTCTTGTAGAGGGCCACGTACTTCTCCAGGGCCTTCACGTTCTTCGGGTCGTTGACCGTGGTCTTCTCACCGCTGGAGTCCCAGAACGAGGTGATGCCGGACTGCCCGTACATCGCGTCCAGCGCCTGGGCGATGGAGCCGGCGCCGCCGCGGATGGTGTAGCCGAACTCGTTCTTGCCCTTGTCGGTGAGCTTTTCCGCGGCCTTGTAGAACTTGTCCCAGGTGGTCGGCTCGTCCAGGCCGGCCTTCTTGAACAGGTCGGTGCGGTAGTAGAGCACGCCGTTGTTCGCGGAGGTCGGGATCGAGTACAGCGTCTCGTCGCCGCCGCCCGCGGC
Organism: Streptomyces montanus; assembly: GCF_005786655.1. NCBI lineage: Bacteria > Bacillati > Actinomycetota > Actinomycetes > Kitasatosporales > Streptomycetaceae > Streptomyces > Streptomyces montanus. The sequence continues at coordinate 31,306 of NZ_VBZC01000039.1, read as the reverse complement.
CTTCAACGACGCGACCATGTCCTTGTTGAGCTTGCTGCTGAGGGAGGATTTGGCGAGGCGGTCGTCCAGCGGCTCCAGCGCGTTCTGGGCGGCGATCCCGGCGAGCATCGCCGCGCCGACGCCGCCGACGTCCGGCAGGCCGCCCGCCTGGATGGAGTTGTCGACCTTGGACTGGTACTCGGTGGCGGCGATCGGGACGTACTTGACCTGGATGTCCGGGTTCGCCTTCTCGAAGTCGGCGATGATCTCCTTCCAGATGTCGGTGCGGACACCGCCGTTGTTGTCCCAGAAGACGATCTCGCCCTTGCCGCTGCCCTCGGAGCCCTTGTCACCGCCCGCCCCGCTGCCGTCGTCCCCACAGGCGGTGGCGGTCAGCGCGAGGACGGATCCCAGGGCGACGGCCATGGCGGCGCGCCTGCTTCTGCGAATGCTGATCTTCATTGAACGGCTCTCTTCTTGATGGATCCAGCGAGGGTTTCTGTGCGGTTGCGTGGAGGTTCTTCGGCCGCCGAGCGGACTCAGCGGCGGTCGATGTGCGGCGCCCAACCGTCCTGGCCCGCCAGGTAGTCGGCGACCGTGTGGGTGGCCGCGTCCGCGGCCGGCAGCTGCGGCCGGTCGGCGGTGACGGTGGCTCCGGGCCCGTAGGTGCGGTACTCGGTGAAGCGGGCGTCCTTCCACGAGAAGCCGCTCATGTCGGTCCACGGCGAGGACTTGATCGCCGCGGGCAACTCGGTGTCGCGGAACAGGACTTGGGCGATGGCGTTCGGCTCGCCGCCCGGGTGCCAGGGCCGGCCGAGGTGGAAGGTGCCGGCGGGGGCGTCGCTGACGACCTTCGACTTCGTGATCAGGAAGCCGTACGGGTTGTCCTTCCAGGTCGAAGCGGCCGTGATGTAGCCGTTGTTGGTCGTCGAACCGCGGCTGAGGGCCTTGATGACGGAGCGCTCGATGACGGTGGTCGCGCGCCCGTAGATGAAGTCGACGTCGCCCTCGACGTAGGAGTCGCGGAGGTAGACCCGGCTGATCACGTCCAGCTTGGGGCTGTCGGTCATCAGCGTGTCCTGGTTGCCCAGGAAGGCCGTGTCCTCGAAGACGATCCGGTCGCCCGTCGTCTTCATGGCGAGGGCCTGCTCGCCGTTCAGCTCGTGCGCGGCCTCGTCGAAGTCGTTGCTGAAGGTGAGGTTGCGCGCCGTGACGTCGTTCGCGGCGATCCGTACGGTGGCGCTCCCGGTGGAGCCGCCGTACGCGGCGGGCGTGTCGTAGACGATGACGGTGTCCGAACGGTCCCGACCCGTTCCCCGCAGCGCCAGGTTCGGCTTGGTCGCGGGAATGAGGACCTTGGCGCGGTACGTGCCGGGCGCGATCCGGATCGTGACGGTGCCGTCGTTGCCGTCGGGCACCGCGTCCACGGCGGCCTGGACGGTCGGGTAGTCGGCGGGCACGTTCAGCACGGTGTCCGTGCCGAGGTTCCGCTGGGGCCCGGAGAAACGGGTGACCAGGGCCGGCACGGCGGCGGCCGGGTCCAGCCGGTAGTCGTAGAACTCCCGGGGATCGAAGGCGGCGCCCCACTCGTCGTGGCGTCCGGTCGTGTTCTTCAGGATCGACCCGCGCTCCACCAACTCCGCGGTGGCGTCGGCCTGGTAGGGGTGCTGGACGTCCTTGTAGTAGCTGTTCTCGATGACCATCTTGGTCTTGCCGCGCGACCAGTTCCCGTACGTCCACACCGGGTCGCCGTCCGCCACCTGCGCCGACAGGTAGTTGTTGTAGAGGTGCGCGTAGGCGCAGTTGTCGGCGGACGGATTGCGCTGCTTGGTGCCGCTGAACCAGTTGTGGTCAATGGTGATCTGCGTCTTGACGTCGGCCGTCCAGCCGATCCCGAACGCCTTGTTGTGGTGCGTGAACTGGTTGTAGGAGACCGTGACGTACTGGCTGTCCTTGCGGATGTCGAGCAGTCCGTCACCCATGTGCGTGAACCGGTTGTGGTCGATCCAGACGTGGTCGACGGAATCCATCTGGATGGCGTCGAAGTCCGTGGTCTTGCCGTCCCAGTCGCCCTCGACGTAGGAGTCCCGGATCGTCAGATTGCGGATGATCACGTTGCTGGTGCCGGGGTTCAGATGCAGCTCCCCGTGGACGATCTCGCCGGTGTCGCCGACGCCGATGATCGTCTTGTTCGAGGTGACCGTGATGTCGGACCCGAACGGCTCGACATCGATCGATCCGGCGACCCGGATGACGTACGGCTCCTCGGCGGCCGCGTACTTGAGCAGGGCCGCCTGGTCGGTGACGGTCACCACCTTGCCGCCGGCGCCACCGGTCGTACCTCCGTCGAGGGAGGCGAAGCCGTGCGGCTTGGCGCTCCATTGTCCGTGTGACCCCGAGGCGGCCTGGGCGCCCTCGGGCTCGGCCGCCTCGGCCGGGGTGAGGGCTCCCAGCACCAGCGAGGCCGCCAGGGCGGCGACCGCCACCAGGGCCCGGGCCGGGCCCGGTCTCGGCCCTGATCCTGGCAAGCGCTTGCTACGGAGGTGCGTCATTGCGGCTCCCAACAGGCTTACGGGTGTACTGAGTTCAGGAAGTCGGTCGTGCTTCAGGAAGTCGGTCGTGGTTCAGGACGTCGGTCGCGCGGTGATGCGGAACTGCGTGAACGTGGCCGCCCCGGCGTGTCCCCCGCCGTTCGGCGCCAGTGCGAACAGGCCGAGCAGGGCGCCGACCCAGCGCCAGGGCGTGGCGGCGAAGACCGGGCCGGAGGGCTGCGGGCCGTCGCCGACATCGGCAGAGAAGCGGCAGCGCGCCCCGGCGCCGATCTCGATCCGCAGCCGGGCCCGGCCGTCCGGCGCTTCGCGCGGGTGGGCGGCATCCCGCTCCCGCTCGGCGACGGATTCGGCGAACCGGTGCACGAGATGCACCGTGCCGTCGGCGCCCCGCTGGAGCCCGATCCAGCTGAACGCGTCGCCCAGGACTGCGAGTCCGGCCCGCGCACCGGGCTCCTCACCGGACAGGGTGAGTTCGACCTCGATGGTGGCGGGCGTTCCGGGCAGCCGTTGTGTGAGCACGTTCGGCAGCTTGCGCAGATCGTGCGCGTCGGCCGTCCGTACGCAGGTCAGCCGCAGCCCGTCGGCCGCGTGCTGGGTGGCCCAGCCGTCATGAGGGTTGGCGGTCCACTGCCACTGGCGCCCGAACCGCCCGCCGGGGAAGTCGTCGTCGGTGGCCGGCGCGGACAGCGGCTGACGCGGCAGGTCCGGCTTCTTGTGGACGCCGACGGGGACGCCCTCGTCGCCCAGCACGGGCCAGCCGTCCGCCCCCCAGCGCATCGGCTGGAGGTGGACGACCCGTCCGTAGGCGCCCCGCTCCTGGAAGTGGACGAACCAGTCCTCGCCGGACGGGGTACTCACCCAGCCGCCCTGGTGGGGGCCGTTGACGTCGGTGTCGCCCTGCTCCAGCGCGATCCGCTCCTCGTACGGCCCGAAGAACCCGCGTGAGCGGAAGACGCCCTGCCAGCCCGTCTCCACGCTCCCGGCGGGGGCGAAGATCCAGAACCAGCCGTCGTGCCGGTACAGCTTCGGCCCTTCGAGCGTGAACCAGCCGGGGATGCGGTCACCGTCGACGATCACCTTGCCCGCGTCGAGCAGACCGGTGGCGTCGGGGCGCATGCGATGCCCGGTGAGCCGGTTCTTGACGCCGGAGCGGGACTTGGCCCAGGCGTGCACGAGGTACGCCTCGCCGGTCTCGTCGTCCCACAGCGGGCACGGGTCGATGAGTCCCTTGCCCTCCTTGACCAGGTGCGGGCGGGTCCAGGGGCCGCGGATCTCCGGGGCGTTGACCTGGTAGATGCCGTGGTCGGGGTCGCCCCAGAAGATCCAGAACCGGTCGTCGTGATGGCGCAGGGACGGTGCCCACACTCCGCAGTCGTGGCGGGGTGTCCTGAACTCCTTCGCGGGTTCCAGGAGGGACAGCGCATGCCCGACCAGCGTCCAGTTGACCAGGTCGCGGGAGTGCAGCAGCGGCAGGCCCGGGGCGCGGCCGAAGCTGGAGGCGGTGAGGTAGAAGTCGTCGCCGACGCGGATGAGGTCGGGGTCGGACCAGTCGGCGTCGAGGACCGGGTTGCGGTAGGTCCCGTCCCCGAGGTCGGAGCTGAACGCGGCGGCCCCCTCGGTCACCGTGCTCATGTGCTCACCGCCTTGCGGACGAGCGCCGACGCCTCGTCCCGGTCGAGGCGGCCGTCGGCGACGACGGTGATGATCCGGCGTACGACCGTGTCCCCGGCCGCGATCTCCAGCCGCTGGTCGTGGGCGAGGGACGAGCCGACGCCCGGATACTCGGCGGTGCGCACGAACCAAGGGTCCTGGCGGGTCTGTTCGGTGGCGCCGGCGAACACGAGGGTCCAGGTGGCGCCGGCGAGCGCGACCCAGTCGGCGCACACGCCGTGCGCCGCCTCCTCGCCCTCGGTGTCAAGGGTGAACACGGCGGGCGCCTCGGCCTCCTTGCGGGCGCGCCAGAAGAAGCCGCCGTAGGCCGCGCCTGGGCGTCCGTTCGTTGCGGGGCTGCCGATCGACAGCGGGCCGGGCGTCGTGTTGGTGAGCGAGAAGGTGAAGTCCAACGCCCAGGCACAGTCGGTGAGTTCACTCGCCGCGACCGTACGCCGCTCGCGCAGCAGCTCGCCACCCGTGGCCACCCAGCGCAGCTCCTCCACGAAGCCGTCGGGGTCGCACAGCTGGAAGGCGGAGTGCCGCTGAGCCCCGTGGTTGTCGAGCTCGGTGGGGCCCTGGTCACGGACGAAGGTGCGCCCGCCCCAGAAGTTGTGCCCCTCGACGTCGGGAACGGCGACACTGACGCCGAGGTGGTGTGTGTGGTCCGCCGGGCTCAGCTCGGTGACCGACGTACCGGCCAGGGTGGTGACCGGGTGCAGATACGGGCGTGGTGAGAGGCGGGGCGGGAGCTCGGGCCGGGTGATGTAACGGCCGACCGGGCGCCCCGCGATACGCAGGACCAGGGAGTCGTTCACCAGGTGCTCACCTCTTTCGGTAGCGCCCAGGAGGCGCCCAGCTCGGAGTAGAGGGAGAGGGTCTCGGCGGAGGTGGTGACGAGTGCGTCGATGCCGCGGACGACCCGGCGGTTCTCGTCGGCCACGAGGTACCAGTCGGCCTCGGGCAGGGCGACCGGATCCGGGGCCTGCCGGATCGCCTCGACGACCCTCATGAAAGCGCCCGTCGAGTCGGGGGTGACCAGCAGTTCCGCGCGGCCTTCGAGGTGCTCGACGAGGTTCTCCAGCAGGTCGGTCCTGCCGTAGTCGGTCTCCACGGGGCCGTGGCCGGACCGCTGGACGAGGACGCGGTCCTGCTTGTACCAGAAGGTGATCCGGCCGCTGGTGCCGTGCACGAGAACGTACGGCTCGTCGGGCTGCTCGGCGCACAGGGTCGCGGCGACGGTGACCCGGCCGCCGGCCGCGGTGGTGACGCGGACGCACGAGGTGTCGTCGGACTCGATGTCGTTGGCGCGCAGCAGCTCGGTCTCGATGACGGTGACGTCCTCGGCGCGGGTGGCGCCGTCGAGTGCCAGGGCTGTGGCGACGGCGTGCGCGAGGGGGTTGGTCAGCGCGCCGTCGACGACGTCGGCGCCGTTCAGGGTGCGCCGTCCCGCCCAGGGTGCGCGGCGGTAGTACTCCTCGGCGCGCGCCCAGGCTCCGCCCGCCCCGATGCCCGTCACCTCGCCGATCGCACCCTGTGCGACGAGCTCCCGGATCGCGGGCAGGGCGTGCGAGCCGAGCGACTGGAACCCGATCTGGCATGCGATCCCGGCGGCCGCGACCCCGTCGGCCATGCGGCGGAAATCAGCGTACGAGGGCGCGGGCGGCTTCTCCAGCAGCAGGTGCACGCCCTTGGCGGCGGCGATCAGCGCCAGGTCGGTGTGGGTGGGGATCGGCGTGCAGATCACGGCGATCGCGGCACCGGTGGAGTCCAGCAGGCCCCCGAAGTCGGCGGACTGCTCCAGGAGTTGCCCGCCGAGCTCCTCCTCGGTGAGCGGCGTCAGCTCGCAGATCCCCGCGAGGTGCACAAGGCCCTGGTCCTGGAGGCGGCGGATGTTCTGCAGGTGCCAGCGACCGTGGCCGCGGGCGCCCGCGAGGACGATCGGCACAGGCACAGGTGATGTCATCGGATCCTCCCCGCTCCCGCGCCGCGCTCCACGTCACGGTCGGCCTGCCGGGCGCTGTCGATCTCGCCGTGCAGCGCCGGCGTCCAGCCGACGTCGGCGGTCAGGTCGCGTTCGCTGCCGGAGTTGTAGGCGTTGTAGATGGCGAGCAGGTCGACGGGGAAGCGGTTGAAGAGGGTCCCGCTCTGGTGCAGGGCCGTGCCGTTCCAGCTCTTCACGAGGTCGGCGACCTCGATGTGGCCGGGCGTGGTGAAGGCGTTGTTCTCGGCGTAGACGGCCGACTCCGTGGAGATGCCGAGCGAGTAGCGGTAGTCGTGGGCGTCCTCGAGGACGACGTACCGGTTGTTGTAGACGTGCACCTGTCCGAAGCGGACGCGCGGGGCGCGCTGTACGACGGACTCGAACTCGTTGTGGTGCAGGGTGACGCGGAGCTTGCCGCGGTCGCCGGTGGCCGTGTCCCCGTTGCCGATGAGCATGGCCTTGTCGTGGTCGGCGAACCGGCTCCAGGAGACGGTCACCAGGTCGGAGCCGTTGGTGATGTCCAGCAGGCCGTCGTGACGCAGGTAGTTGCGGCCGAAGTAGGTCGGCTCGTCCTCGTCCGGGTGGCCCTTGTCGGAGGCTGTGACGTGGTCGATCCACACATGCGTGGCGCCGCGCAGCCAGAGAGTGTCGTACGCGGTCTTCCAGTCGCCGAGGCCGCCGGTGTTGGGCTGCCAGACGGGGAAGCAGTCGTAGGCGTCGCGGAGTTCGAGGTTGCGGACGATGACGTTGTCCGCGTCCCTGATCTGGAGGCCGGCGCCCTTGAGGACGGCGTTCGAACCGAGCCCGACGATGGTGGTGTTGGAGCCGACGGCCAGTTCGACCCGTGCGGCCTGGGCGGCGGCCGAGGCCTGGCGGGCCGCCTCCTGCGGGCCCGAGGGCTTGGCGGAGCCCCAGGTCCGCGGGTCGTACGCGGCCAGGTACTTCTTCAGGCTGTACCCGTCCTTGGCGTAGTCGTCGCAGTCCAGCCGCGCGCCTTCGTCGTCGGTGTTGGCGTCGATCGTGCCCGCGACCTTGATGATCTTCGGGGTCGCGCTGCCGCCGTCGAGCGCGCGGACCAGCTCGGCACGGTTGCGTACGGTGAAGACGTGGGCGTCGTCGGCGGTGGAACCCCCCGTGGTACCACCGCCGGCGGAGGCCCAGCCGTCGTTCGGCGCCAGGGTGTCGCGGCTGATGTCGCGGGCCTCCGCGTTCGCCGGTGCGCCCAGGGCCGCCAACAGCCCGCAGGTGAGGGTGACTTGGAGCAGTCGGCGCCCGGTGTCCGTACGCGGCAGGACGGTACGCAGCTGTCCGAGTCTGTTCTTCACGGTGTCTCTCATCCCTCTCATCCCTCTCAGCCCTTCACCGCGCCGGCGCTGAAGCCCGTGATCAGCCACTTCTGGATGAAGGCGAAGACGATCACGACGGGCAGGGCGGCGATGATGCCTCCCGCCGCGAGTGCGCCCAGGTCGACGCTGTCGGCGCTCATCAGGCTGTTGAGGCCGACCGGGATCGTCTGCTTCTCCTGGTTGCTGAGGAACATCAGGGCGAACAGGAAGTGGTTCCAGGAGTGCACGAAGGCGAAGGAGCCGACGGCGATCAGACCGGGCCGCAGCAGGGGCAGGACGACGACCCGGAAGGCGGTGAAGCGGGTGCAGCCGTCGACCCAGGCGGCCTCTTCGAGGGAGTACGGGACGTTCCGGATGAAGCCGCTGATCAGGATCATCGACAGCGGCAGCTGGAAGACCGTCTCGGCGATGATGACGCTGCCGAGCGAGTTGATCATCTGGAGTTCGGCGAAGATCTGGAAGAGCGGGACCAGGAGCAGCGCGCCGGGCACGAACTGGGAGCAGAGCAGCGCCAGCATGAAGGCGCGCTTGATCCTGAAGTTGAAGCGGGCGAGCGCGTAGCCGCCCGCGAGCGCGACGATCGTGGTCATCACCAGGGTGGCGATGCCGACGTAGACGCTGTTCTCGAAGTAGGTCCCGAAGCTTCGCTGGGTCCACACCTTCTCGAAGTGCTCGAAGGTCATGGGCCAGGGCACGAGGGACGTCGAGCCGGGCTTGCGCAGGGCGAAGAGGAGGATCCAGTAGAAGGGAATGAGGGTGAAGAGCAGGTAGACCCCGAGAGGGAGGTAGATGTGCCAGCGCGGGACCTCGTCCCAGGCGCGGTGAACCTTCTTGGCGGGGCGCTGCGGCGCGGGGGCCTCGTGCTGGACAGCGGGCGCCGGCGGGGTGGCCGTTCTGGTGCTCACTTGTCGTCACCTCCGAACTTGCTCAGCCGCAGATAGACCATCGAGAAGAAGAGCAGAATCACGAACGCGACCGTGGTCAGGGCCGATGCGTAGCCGAAGTTGTGGGCGTCGACGCTGGTGTTGGCGATGTAGAGCGGGAGTGTCGTCGTCTCACCCGCGGGTCCGCCGCCGGTGAGGGTGTAGAGCAGGTCGACGTTGTTGAACTCCCACACCGCGCGCAGCAGCGTGGACAGGATGATGGCGTCCTTGAGGTGCGGCAGGGTGATGTGGAGGAACTGCCGGATGCGGCTGGCGCCGTCGACCTCGGCGGCCTCGTACAGGTCCTTCGAGACGGACTGGAGGTCGGCGAGGATGAGGATCGCGAAGAAGGGGACGCCGCGCCAGAGGTCGGCGACCACTGCCGCCGGGAAGACGGTCGAGGTGTCCGACAGCCATGAGGTGCCGTACTCCCCGATACCCATGTCGGCGAGGTAACGGGTGATGCCTGTCTGGGAGTTGTAGAGCAGCACCCAGATCGCGGAGGTGAGCACACCGGAGACGGCCCACGGCGAGAACACCAGGGCGCGGCCCAGCGACCGTCCCACGAAGGTCTGGTTGACGATCAGCGCGAGCGCCAGACCGAACAGCAGCTGCAGGCCGACCTCGACGACGACCCACTTGGCGCTGAAGACCAGCGTGTCCCAGAACTGCGGGTCCTCGGTGAAGGCGTGCACGAAGTTCTCGAAGCCCGCGTAGCCGTTCCGCCACGGCTTGGTGGGGTTGTAGTTCTGCAGGCTGTAGTAGAAGACGCTCAGCACCGGGTAGGCGATGAAGCCCAGCATCAGCAGTCCCGCCGGGGCGATCAGCAGATACGGGAGCCTGCGCGGCGTAGCTGAGCCACGGCGCCGCCGGGGTGGCGCGGGCTTTTTCGCCACGGCTGCGGCTTGGGCCATGACTGTTCTCCGTTCTTGGGGGTGTGCGGGTGGTGCTGTGCTGTGCGCTCTTGGTGCTGTGCTCTCTGTGTGCGGTTCGTTGAAGCGCTTCGCGACCGTTGTTCGGGATGTCGGACATGCGGCTCGGCGGGCCGCTCGCCCTCAGCCCGCGTACGGGTCCGGCACCTTGCCCGGTTTGGCCAGGAAGGCGAAGTCGCAGCCGGTGTCGGCCTGCGTGATCTGTTCGCTGTAGAGCGCTCCGTAGCCGCGCTCGTACCGCTCGGGCGGCGGCGTCCACGCCGCCCTGCGCCGCTGAAGCTCCTCGTCGTCCACGTTGAGCCGGAGGGCCCGTGCCTCGACGTCGAGGGTGATGGTGTCCCCGGTGCGCACCAGGGCGAGCGGCCCGCCGACGTACGACTCGGGCGCCACGTGCAGCACGCAGGCGCCGTAACTCGTGCCGCTCATCCGGGCGTCGGAGATCCGCACCATGTCCCGCACGCCCTGCTTCAGCAGGTGGTCGGGGATGGGCAGCATGCCGTACTCGGGCATGCCCGGCCCGCCCTTGGGGCCCGAGTTCCGCAGCACCAGCACACTGTCGGCGGTGATGCCGAGCGACGGGTCGTTGATGGTCCGCTGCATGGTCTTGTAGTCGTCGAAGACGACCGCGGGCCCGGTGTGCTTGAGCAGGTGCGGCTCGGCGGCGATGTGCTTGATGACAGCGCCGTCGGGGCAGAGGTTGCCGCGCAGCACGGCGACGCCGCCCTCGCTCGCGACCGGGTTCTCCCGGGTGCGGATGACGTCGTCGTTGTGGACGAGCGCGCCGTCGAGCTGCTCGCGCATCGTGTCGTACGACACCGTCGGCCGGTCCAGGTGGAGGAGGTCGGTGAGCCGGGACAGGAACCCGGGGAGCCCGCCCGCGAAGTGGAAGTCCTCCATCAGGTAGGTCTGTCCGCCGGGCCGGACGTTGGCGAGCACCGGCACCGTGCGCGCGATGCGGTCGAAGTCGTCGAGCGTGAGCCGGGCTCCGGCGCGGCCGGCCATCGCGATCAGGTGGATCACGGCGTTCGTGGAGCCGCCCAGCCCGAGGACGGTCAGCACGGCGTCCTCGAAGGCCTCCTGGGTGAGGAGGGCGGACAACTTCCGGTCCTTGCGGACGAGTTCGACGATCCTGAGGCCGGAGGCAGCGGCCATCCGGTCGTGCCCGGAGTCGACGGCCGGGATGCTGGAGGCGCCCGGCACGGTGACGCCGAGGGCCTCGGCGGCCGCGGTCAGCGTCGACGCCGTCCCCATGGTCATGCAGTGGCCCGGCGACCGGGCGAGGCCGCTCTCCAGCTCGGCCATCTCGCAGTCGCCGATGAGCCCGGCGCGCTTGTCGTCCCAGTACTTCCACATGTCGGTGCCGGAGCCCAGGACTTCGTTGCGCCAGTGGCCCGGCAGCATGGGCCCGGCCGGCACGAAGACGGCCGGCAGATCGACACTGGCGGCGCCCATCAGCAGCGCGGGTGTGGACTTGTCGCAGCCGCCCATGAGGACGGCCCCGTCGACCGGGTAGGACCGCAGCAGCTCCTCGGTCTCCATCGCGAGCATGTTGCGGTAGAGCATCGGGGTCGGCTTCTGGAAGGTCTCGGAGAGGGTGGAGACCGGGAATTCCAGCGGGAAGCCTCCGGCCTGCCAGACTCCGCGCTTGACCGCCTGGGCGCGGTCCCGCAGATGGACGTGACAGGGGTTGATGTCACTCCATGTGTTGAGGATCGCGATGACCGGCTTGCCCAGGTGCTCCTCGGGGAGATAGCCGAGCTGACGGGTGCGGGCCCGGTGGCTGAAGGACCGCAGTCCCTCGGTGCCGTACCACTGATGGCTGCGCAACTCCCTTGCGCCGCCCGCGGTTTCATCCGGTCCGGGTATGTCACTTCTGTCGGTCATATGGACCACCCCGCGGCGATGGCGGCGACCTCGGCGCGCTGTGCCTCGGGCAGCAGACTGCTGGGCGGACGGACCTCGCGGCGGCACAGGCCCAGCGAGGCCAGAGCCTCCTTGACCACGGTCACGTTGTTGGCGGAGCCGTGGGCGGCGCGCAGCTCCTCGAAGCGGCGGATCTGCTCCCACACCTTCATGGCGGCCGCGTAGTCACCGGATCGAAGCGCTTCGATCATGTTCAGCGAAACGGACGGGGCGACGTTCACGAGCCCCGAGGTGAAACCGGTCGCGCCCGCCGAGAAGTACGAGGGCGCGTACGGCTCGGCGAGGCCGGCCACCCAGACGAAGCGTTCGAGCCCCGCGTCGCGTGCGAAGGCGGCGAAGCGCGCCGCGTCCGGCACGGCGTACTTCACGCCGATGACGTTCGGGCAGTCGTCGGCCAGTTCGGCGAGCCGTGCGCCGGTGAGCTGCGGATTGCGGATGTACGGGACGACGCCGAGCTCGGGCACGGCCTCGGCGATGGCCCGGTGGTAGTCGACCCAGCCGCCCTGCGAGACGTACGGGTGGACGGGCTGATGGACCATCACCATCTGCGCCCCGCGCTCGTGGGCGTGCCGCGCGGCGGCGACCGCGGTCGGCACGTCGTGGCCGACACCGACCAGGACGGCGGCCCGGTCACCCACCTCGTCGATGGTCAGTTCCGTCACCAGGCGGCGCTCTTCGGGGTTCAGGGCGTAGAACTCGCCCGTGTTGCCGTTCGGCGTGAGGATGCGTACGCCGCCCTCGAGCAGGCGGCCCAGCAGGGCGCGGTAGGTGTCCTGGTCGACGCCGCCGTCCTCGGCGAACGGCGTCACCGGGATCGCCACCACATCGGCCAGCGCCGCTCGTTGCGTCTCGAACGTCGCGCTGCTCATTCCTGGTCACCCTCTCCCTGGGCCTCGGGGAAGGCCCGTTGGACGAACGACGCGATGTGCGAGTGCAGGGCGCGTGCCGCGCCGTCCGAGTCGCCGTCGAGGGCGAGCCGCAGGATCTCCCGGTGTTCGGCGGCCTCGCGCTCCCAGGACGGGTTCGCGGCCCAGGCGACCGCGGAGACCAGGGCGGCCTGGTCGCGTACTTCGTCGAGCATCCGGCCGAGCAGCGGGTTGCCGCAGGGGACGTACAGGGCGCGATGGAACTCCCGGTTGGCCAAGGAGCGTTGCGCGGTGTCGGTGGCGGAGTCCGCGCGTTCGAGCGCGTCGCGTGCCGTGTCGAGGGAGGCGCCGCGCCGCACGGAGCGGCGCAGGGCCTCCGGCTCCAGGAGCAGCCGCACGTCGTACACCTCGCGCGCCATGTCCGCGTCCACCATGCGCACCGTGACGCCCTTGTACTGGTTCATCACGACGAGCCCCGTGCCGGCCAGGGTCTTGAGGGCCTCACGCACGGGGGTCTTGGACACCCCGAACTGTGCGGCCAGCTCCGTCTCGACCAGGGCCTGACCGGGCGTCAGCTGCCCGGTGAGGATGCGGTTCTTGATCCCCTCCAGCACGTATTGCGTGCGGGACGGGATCGGGGTGGGCACAGAGGTCATGCGCGCCTCTCGGATCTCACGTATCGGATCTCGCGTATCGCGTCTCATATATGACGTACGAAGTACGACGCGATGAAGGTAAGAGCGCGCTCAGGATTCGTCAACGCTTCTGGCAAAAGAAGTCGCCCCGGGAGTCAGCCGCACCTGTTCGCCTTCGCGATGCCGATCGACGTCGGCCTCGCAGAGGCACAGGCCGGCTGCCCGGGGCGAGTCCGGCGAGACCCTCACTCTGCAACTTGGCGAATCCTCTGCCCGGCGACTACCCCCTGGGCTTCCAGCCGGGCTCGCGGCCGCTGAGCCCGACCGCGCGGTCAAGGAGCGGCGCGTCATCCGGTACGGGCACGAGGGGCCCGAAGATGCCGCCCCCGCGGGACGGGTCCTCGGCCGCGGCGAGCAGGAACTCGTACGTCGCCCGCAGGGCAGCCGCGTCCGGCTCGTACTCCTGACCGGTGGCCCGGGCGAGGTCCCACCCGTGGATGACGAGCTCATCGGCCGCGACGGCACCGGCGACGGCGCCCGGCAGGGTCACTCCGCCGGCCCGGGTCTGACCGGTCCAGGCAGCCGGATCCCGCCAGGCCTCGGCGAGCTCGTCGAGCACCTGTGGGAGTGTCTCGCGCCAGCCGGGCTCGATGTCCGGCACGGCGGCGGTCGGGCTGGTGTCCGTCGTGACCCCCAGGTCCTTTCGCCCGGCATCCCGGAAGGCGGTGGCGAGTCCGACGACATGCCCCAGCATGTTGTGCACGGCGTACTCCGGGCACGGCGTCGGGGCGTCCAGCTGGTCCTCACCCACCCCCTCCGCGAGGCGCGCCACGATCAGGGCCTGCGGCCCCAGGTCGAGGGTCGTGGGTGTCGTACGGTCCATGGTCGGCTCCTCTGATCAGGGTCGTCATGGGGTAGACCGTCCGGCGTACGGAAACTCATCGCTCCCGATCCCAAGATCATGCTCAGGAGGCTGGTCAGGAGGTCGGACCGCCGGGATGCTCTGGGTATCCGCGACGCTCGGTGTCGTGGACCTCGAAGGGGAGCCACGCCATGAAGGCGATCGTTCAGGATGCCTACGGATCCACCGACCTCCTGGAACTGCGCGACATCGACCGCCCCGTGCCCGGCGACGACGAGGTGCTCGTCGAGGTGCGCGCGGCCGGTGTCGGCCCCGAGGTGTGGCACCTCATGACGGGCCGCCCCTATGTGGCCCGCGTCGCCCTGGGACTCCGTAAGCCCAAGAACCCCGTACGGGGCTGGGACGGCGCCGGGCGCGTCGAGGCGGTCGGCGCGAAGGTGACGGACTTCAAGCCGGGTGACGAGGTCTTCGGCAACTGCGACGGTTCGTTCGCCGAGTACGCGCGCGCCAAGGCCGCGAGGCTCGCGCCCAAGCCCGCCAACCTCAGCTTCGAACAGGCCGCCGCCCTCCCCGTCTCCGGGATGACCGCCCTCCAGGCCCTGAGCGGCAAGGCCCGGCCGCGGCCCGGCCAGCGGGTGCTCGTCATCGGCGCCTCGGGCGGCGTGGGAGCGTACGCCGTCCAGCTCGCCACGATGTACGGCGCCGAGGTCACCGGCGTCTGCGGCCCCACCGGCGCGGACTTCGTCCGTTCCCAGGGCGCCATCCACGTCATCGACTACACCCGCGAGGAGATCACCGACGGCCCCCACCGCTACGACGTCATCGTCGACAACGCGGGCCTGCGCCCGCTGCCCGTCCTCCGCCGCGCCCTCACCCCGCGCGGAACGCTCGTCATCGTCGGCGGCGAGGGCGGCACCGGCTTCTTCGGCGGTATGAGCCGCGATCTCCGGGCCGTCCTGCTCTCCCCCTTCATCGCCCAGAACCTCCGCAACCTCATCTCCGTCTCCCGCCGCGAGGACCTCCTGACCCTCAAGGACCTTGCCGAGAAGGGCAGGATCACACCGCCCATCGACCGCACATACCCGCTTGCCGAGGCACCCGCGGCCATCCGCCACCTGACCGACAGCCATCCCCGGGGCAAGCTGGTTGTCACCATCTGACGACACACTCAGACGTAGCAGGTGCCAGGACGGCGATCACCGGTCGACCTTCGTGCACGTCGGGTAGGCGGAGCCGCGGTAACAGTCGTGGTAGTCGTCACTGATGACGCGGAACTCGACTTCGTCGCCGTCCTTGCTGCGGACGGTCAGTCTGTACTCTTCGGTGCCCGTCATGGGATGGGCGTCGTAGTCCTTGTCGATGACGCGGCCGGACGGACCGGGCTCGTACCCGCAGCCGGCGACGCTGAGCGCCAGAGCGGCGGCCAGGGCAGTGACGGCGGCGGTGCGACGGGGCGAACCCATGAAAAGCTCATTCCCGTGCCGGTGGTGGTTCACCCGTGACGGTCGTGCCGCCGCTCAGCCGTCACCCGAACCGTGCGAGTGTCTCCGTCACGAACGACAGGTCCTCGTCGGACGCCAACCCCGCGTGATACAGCCGCACTTCGGTCGCCCCGAGGTCGACAGCCCGCGCCACGTCCTGTGCGAGCGTGCCGGGGCTGCCGCCCATCCCGCTCACCACGGGGAAGTTGGCCGCGAGCACACTCCCCTCGACTCCCCGTTCGGCGAAGGGAGTCAGCAGCCCCGGTCCTCCGGCGCAGGGCACGACCACACCGTCGGCGACCGACAGGATGTGCTCGGGATCCACCCCGGCGTTCGCGCCGGAGTGATACGAGGCCGGGTCCGCGTGCAGCAGGATCTGGAATTCCTCGGGGGCGGCCGCGCGCACGGCCGTGACCGCCTCCGACTGGAGTGAACGCGCGACGGAGTCCCGCCACGCGCGCGTGGCCGTCGCGAGTTCGGCGCCCAGGAGCTTCTCCACCGCTTCCCAGCCCCCGGCGGGCGCCTCGCCCCGCCACACGGGCTCCAGGGCACGCCGGACCGCGGCCGCCAACTCGTCGGGGTCCAGCCCCAGTTCCGTACAGCCATCCCGGCAGGACGGGCAGAAGCAGAGCGACATGAGGTACTGCCCGGCGTCGCCGAGAGCCACGCCCGCCGTCTTGTCGTGGGCGTGGAGATGCGTGAGCCCGTACCACCCGAGGGACTCCAGTTCCGTGCCCCCGGCTCCGGGCCGCACCGCCGCCTCGACGGCGAGATCGACGAGGTACGCGCGCGTGTCGGGCTGCGCGATGCAGGGAGCCCACGGATACCGGTCACCGTAGGCGTTGACCACGGAGGTGTCCGGAAACTCCTCGCCCATACGGGAGTTGTGCGCGAGCACCACCCAGGTGTGTACGTCGAGCCCGGCTTCCGCGAGGGCCGAGGCGGCCGCACCGTACGCGTCGCCGGGAGCCCAGTCCCCGGCCGCGTACGGCCGCAGCCGACGCCCCTCCCAGCGCGGGCCGGCCGGGTAGTACACGGCCGCGTGCCGGGCGGTGACGATCCGGTGCCGGGGGTGCCGGGGAGTCAGCGCGCGTGTGGAGTGGTACGCGGAGGCGAGCGTCGCCTGCCGCACGCCGAGCCCGGCGATGCGCGCGGCGGCCCCCGGGTCGCCGTTGACGTCCCACGGGTAGACGAAGGTGGACGCCTTCACAGGGCCCGTCACAGAGTCTGCCGCCCGGCTCACATGTCCTCCTGGAGAAGTGCCTCGCCCCGCTCGATCAGCCGGGCGAGCTGCTTGACGTGGTCGTCGCTCGGCTCGTGCAGCGGCGGCCGCACCTCACCCACGTCGAGCCCCCGCAGCCGTACCCCCGCCTTGACGAGTGAGACAGCGTATCCGCGGCCCTGGGCGCGCAGTTCGACGAACGGCCGCCAGAAGCCGTCGAGCAGCCGGTTCACGGTGGCGTCGTCACCGGAGTTCAGCGCCTTGTGGAAGGCGAGCGCGAGCTCCGGCGCGAAGCAGAAGACGGCGGACGAGTACAGCGTGATGCCGATGCCGCGATAGGCGAGCCCGGTGAGTTCGGCGGTGGGCAGCCCGTTGAAGTAGAGGAAGTCCCCCGGGACTTCGGAGCGCACCGCGCTCACGATGCGCTGCATCAGGTCGAGGTCCCCGAGCCCGTCCTTGAACCCGATGATCCCCTCGGTACGGGCGAGTGAGACGACGGTCTCAGGGGTGAACACGGCGTTGTCGCGCTGGTAGACGATGAGGTCGAGCGAGGTGGCACCGGCCAGCTCCGTGTAGTGGCGCAGCAGCCCTTCCTGCCCGGCGACGACGAGATACGGCGGCATGGCGAGCAGCCCGTCCGCCCCGGCCTCCTCGGCGAGTTTCGCGTACCGCACGGCGAGCGCGGTCCCGTACCCGGCGCCCGCGACCACCGGTACGCGCCCCGCCGTCACCTCGACGGCCGCGCGTACGCACGCCTGGAACTCCTCGGGCGTGAGCGCGTGGAACTCCCCGGTCCCGCAGCACGCGAAGACGGCGGCGGCCCCTGCCTCGACACCCCGCCGGACGTGCTCGCGGTACGCGTCGAGGTCGACGGCTCCGTCCGGGCCGTACGCGGTGACGGGGAAGAACAGCGGCCCGCTCGGGATGCTGAGGCGGGCGGCAAGGGGGGCTGACGTCACGGGCTCTCCCTAGGCATGCACGTACACGCCAACCGTGCACGTCCCTGATCCACGTCCATATTTCTGAACGCAACCACGCTAAGGCGCCCCCTCAGGGCCGGTCAAGCGGACGGACTCGCAATACAGAGGCAAGAAAACAAAGGATTTCCCACCTTCGAGCGACCCCTCGCGCGACACTTGACGCAGTCCGTCGGCGATCCTTAGCGTGTCCACGGATGTGAATATCCATGGATGTGAATGCCGTACACGAACACGGCTGCCGATTCAAGGAGACCCGAGGATGCCCGCTCCCCGCACCGTTCTGCTCACCGGCGCCGCCGGCGGCCTCGGCACCCTGATGCGGGGACTCCTGCCCGCCTACGGCTACGAACTGCGCCTCCTCGACCTGCGCCCGATCGAGGGCGAGCCGGACGCGATCACCGCGGACCTCGGCGACAGGGAAGCCCTGCGCAGGGCCGTACGGGGTGTGGACGCGATCATCCATCTCGCGGGCATCTCCCTGGAATCCTCCTTCGACAAGATCCTCAAGGCGAACATCGAAGGCACCTACAACCTGTACGAAGCCGCGCACGAGGAGGGCATCCGGCGCATCGTCTTCGCCTCCTCCAACCACGCCGTCGGCTTCACACCGCGCCCGCGGGGCGACGACCCCCTGATCCCGATCGACACCCCGCGCCGCCCCGACACCTTCTACGGACTGTCGAAGTCGTTCGGCGAGGACCTGGCGCAGTTCTACTGGGACAAGCACGGCATGGAGACCGTCTCCGTCCGGATCGGCTCCTGCTTCGCGAAACCCACCAGCGTGCGCATGCTGTCGGTCTGGATGAGCCCCGACGACGGCGCCCGCCTCTTCCACGCGGCCCTGACCGCCGAGGATGTCGGGCACACCGTCGTCTACGGCTCGTCCGCCAACACCCGCCTGTGGTGGGACCTCTCCACCGCCCGGTCGCTCGGTTACGAACCCCGCGACGACTCGGAGCAGTACGCCGCCGAGCTCATCGCCGAGCAGGGCGAGCTGGACCCGGAGAACCCGGACCACGCCTGCCTGGGCGGCCACTTCGTGACCAAGCCGCCGATCTGGCCGTACTGACCGCTGCCGACACTTCGAGTGCCGGGGGTCGCGGCTCAGGTCGTCGAGGCTGATGCCGCTGTCGCATGAGCGACCTCCTCGAGAGCGATCAGGGAACCCAGCCCGGCAACCGCCGTACCGACCGCGTCCGCCTGGCGGAACACGTCGTTGAAGACCTCGAGCGACAAGGGCCCCTCGTAGCCGGCGTTGAGCACATGGCATACCAGGGTGGACAGGTCGAAGCCGCCCTGACCGGGGAAGCAGCGGTGATGGCGGCTCCACTGCAGCACGTCCATGGCCATCACAGGGGCGTCGGCCAGCTGCAGGAAGAGGATTTTCTCACCAGGGATCTCCTCGATGCCACGCGGGTCGGAGCCGCGGGAGAGGATGTGGAAACTGTCCAGGCAGGTGCCGAGCGCCGGATGGTCGGCCTGCTCGACGATGCGCCAGGCGTGGTCGTACGTGTTGACGTGCCGCCCCCACGCAAGCGCCTCGTACGCGATGCGGATGCCGCACTCCGAGGCCCGCTCGGCGAGCTCCCGCAGTTGTTCCGCGGCCAGCGCGTCGTCGTCCACGGCGTCCGGGGAGACGCTCGAGCACACCAGCAGCAGATCGGTGCCGAGTCGCCGCATCAGATCGAACTTCCGCTCCGCGCGCCGCAGATTGCGCGCAAGCTGCTCGTCCGGTACGGCCTCGAAGTCACGGAAGGGCTGGTAGAGGTCGATGGCGAGTCCGAGGTCGGCCGCACGGTCACGGATCTCCTCGGGGCGGAGTTGGCCGGCCAGCAAATCGTCCTCGAAGATCTCCACACCGTGGAAGCCGGCCTGTGCGGCGGCGGAGAGCTTCTCGGGCAGAGAGCCGCCGAGGCAGACCGTGGCGATGGATTTACGCATGTCGGGTCGTGTCCGCCTGCCGGTCCCGGCTCCCGATACTGATCCAGGTCTTTCCCGCCCGTTCGGCGGCGCCGGCGAAGGCCTGCTGGGCCTCTTCCAGTGAGTACCGCGACTGGACTACGGCTCCTGGCCGTGCCTGGCCCAGTTCGGCGAGCGCCTCGGTGAAGTCACCGGGGTGGTCGTAGATCATCGATCCTCGCAGCACCAACTGCCGCCGGACCACGTCGTCAAGGGTGAGTGGCAGCTGCGCCGGACTGAGGCCGATCAGCACCACGGTGGCGCCCGGTGCCGCGCGGTCCACCGCCGGGCGCAGGGCCGGTACATGGCCCGAGGTCTCGAAGACATACGTGAACCCCGTGCTGCCGTCGTCAGCCACCGCGCCCAGCTGTTGGGCCTGCGCGAGCCGGAGCGGGTGAGGTTCGGTGACGACAGGCCGGACGCCGAGGCGGGTCAGGGTGAGGCAGACCAGCAGTCCCTGTGCTCCGGCCCCGATAATCAGGCAGCGGTCCGCGGCCGTCACGCCGCTGCGCCGTACTGCGGACCGGGCGACGGTGTACGGCTCGGCGCTCGCGAGATCGGCGCCGCTCAGGCCGTCGGGCACGGAGTGGGCGAAGTGCGCGGGAACAGCGACACGTTCGGCGAGGACGCCGGGTGCGTTCAGACCGACGATGACCCGGTGGGGACAGGCCGAGGTCAGTCCGGTGAGGCAGTCAGTGCACTTGAGGCAGGGGTAGTTGGGCTCGATGACCACGGTCTGGCCGACCGACCGACCCCGTACCGAGCTGCCCACGGCGGCGATGCGGCCGAAGCCCTCGTGGCCCGGGACCCATGGAGTGGCGGGTGAGAGGCGCTTGCCCTGGAACACGGCGATGTCGGTGCCGCACAGGCCGACACCGTCCATCTCCACGATGACGTCATGAGGGCCGCAGGCAGGCTCCGGCCAGTCCTCTACCGTGTCGATCCGGCCCGGGGTTATCAGCACAGCTGATTTCACCCAACACCTCCATGGTCCACTACGCGGATCGCTTGATCCGCTGTACGGTCAGAATATGACCGAAGGGTGTCCCCTAACAAGAGGACGGAGGCCTTTCGAGCCTTTCGAGCCATGGCAGTTCGGCCACAGGAAAGCCGTCGTGCGCGTCCAAAGGGCGCGCACGACGGCCTGGGGCGGTCCGCTGCACGGTCAGAAGATGAAAGATCGGCCGGATGGCGAGTTCGTGAATCACGCTCCCGGAACAGCGAGCGGGGGCAGCGGCTCTGAATCAGGCGGCTGCAGATCAGGGGGCTGCGGATCAGAGGGCTCTGGATCAGAGGGTCGCATCGGCTCGCGGCGATGGCTGTCCGACGGTGGACGAGACGTCGGCCCGGTCGCCGCGCATGCGCAGGGCCACAACAAAGGAGATCGCGCAGCCGAGCACGAAGTAACCGGCGACGAGGTACCAGCCGCCGTGCGCCCACAGCACCAGCGAGCTCAGGACGAAGGGGGTGAAACCACCGCCGACCACACTGGCGAGCTGGTAGCCCACACCGGCGCCGCTGTAGCGGTACTCGGGGCCGAACATCTCGGTGAACAGTGACTGCTGGACGGCGACGGCCATGTCGTGGGCACCGTTCACCAGGAGGACCGCACAGACGATGATCAGGACCATCGAGCCGGATTCCAAGGCCCAGAAGAAGGGGATGGAGCCGGCCACACCCAGCACGGAGCCCCACAGATAGACCGAGCGCCGACTGTAGCGGTCGGCGAGGTAGGCGAAGGCGGGGATGGTGAGAATGGCCAGTGCGCCGACGGCGAGGTTGACGTTGAGCAGGCTGTCGCGGTCCAACCCGAATTCGGTGGTGCCATAGCTGAGGCCGAAGTTGGTGACGCCGTAGAAGGTGAACAGCTCCACCAGACGCAGGCCGATGATGGCGAAGAAGCCCTTGGGGTTGGACTTGACCGCAGCGATCAGCGGCATGCGCGGCTTCTCGTCGCCCTCCAGCGTGGCGACCCTTTCGGTGAAGACCTCGGACTCTTCGACCTTTGCCCGGACGACCAGGCCGATGATCACGATGACCGCGCTGACCAGGAACGGAATGCGCCAACCCCACGAGCGGAACGCCTCGTCGGAGACGGTTCCCGACATGAACTTGGTGATCAGGGTGGCGAGCAGCAGACCAACCGACGCGCCGACCTGTACGCCACTGCTGTAGAGGGAGCGCCACTTGGGCGGCGCGTTCTCCACCGCCATGAGCGCCGCGCCGCCCCACTCGCCGCCGACCGCGAAGCCCTGAGCGGCGCGCAGCACCACCAGTAGCAGCGGTGCCCAGATGCCGGCCTGAGCATGGGTGGGCAGCACACCGATCAGCGTGCTGGCCAGACCCATGATCAGCATGGTGAGGACCAGCATCTTCTTGCGGCCCAGCCGGTCGCCGAAGTGCCCGAAGACAATGCCGCCGAGCGGCCGGAACAGGAAGCCGACACCGAAGGTGGCCCAGGCGGCCAGCGTACCCACGGCCGGGCTGACGTTGGGGAAGAAGATCTCGTTGAAGAGAAGCCCGGCAATGATCCCGTAGAGAAAGAAGTCGTACCAGTCGACCACGGCTCCCATGAAGCTCGCGATCGCCGCCCTTCTCGCCACGCCGGGACTTCTGGCGCCGCCGGCTGCTGCCGGGCTCTGCATGCTGTTCAACTCACACACTCCATTGGATGCTGCGATTCACCGGCCGGAACCGCGCACGGGCGGGGTTCACGGCCGGGACACGAATGACTGTGGTGGGACCGAGCACCTGGGCGACAGCGCTCCGGGGTGTGGAGCCGCCGTCGACGGTGGGGGGTCACGCCGCGGCGGTACGGGCGGTGACCCTCAACTGAACGATCCACTCAACGGATCAAATGGACCGAGTAGCGGAAAGATACGGCCGGTGTTCCGAGTCGACAAGAGTTACGGCAGAATTTCTGTCGATGAGGTCCCAGTGGTCCGCGGAACGGCCCACGTCACGTGAGACCAGCGGCAGGCAGGCAGAACTCCGCGGAGTGATCAGTACGGGAGGGTGTCAGCGTGGACAGCGGGGCGGCACAGGCCGGCGCGGAACGCGAACCGCACGGCACGAGCGTCAGGAGCGTACGGCGTGCCCTGGACATCCTCGGTCTGCTCAGCGAGGAACGGCCGCTGATCACACTGCGGGAGATCACCGACGCCACCGGGTTGCCGAAGACGACCGTGCTGCGCCTGGTGCAGACGCTGGAGGAGAGCGGCCTGCTGTGGTCGGACGAGGGCGGCTACATCGCCGGACCCGGTCTGTGGCGCTGGGCCTACCTCGCACGCAGCCAGTGGGAGATCCCCCGTGAGACCCGCAAGGTCATGAGGGACCTCGCCGACCGGCTGGGGGAGACGGTCAACATCTTCGTCGCCCGCGATCTCCACCGTGTCTGCGTCGCGCACGAGGAGAGCCCGCACCCCCTGCGCCACGTGGTCGACGTCGGCGACGAACAGCCACTGTGGGCCGGCGCGTCCTCGAAGATCCTTCTGCACGACGCCTCCGACGCACAGCTGCGCCGCATCGCCCAGGCCTCACCCCACGGCGAGGAACATGCCGCGCAATTGCGCACATCTGCGCAGGAGGCGGCGCGCCGGGGCTACGCGGTGAGCAACAGTGAATGGGACGAAGGACTCACCGCCGTCGCCGTCCCCCTCACCAGCCCCTCGGACACCGTCGTCGCCTCCCTCTCGGTCAGCGGCCCCGACCACCGATTCCCCTACGCGGCCATCGAGCGTTTCGCCACCGATCTCACGGAAGCGGCCCGGCTCATCTCTGATCAGGGCTTCGGTCATCCGCTGAGCTACGGTCGCCACAGCGCGAGGGACTGAGCCGGCCCTCGCCTCCCCATACCCGCTGCGCAGCCGATCACGTCCGCGTGTCAAGGGGATGCTCATCGTCCCGAGGGCAGCCCATTCGGGGAAGAGCACCGGGCTCTCCCTCATCAGCGACGACAACAGGAACGACGCCCAGGTCACCCGGCTCCTCAGGCTGACGCGAGAACGCCCGTGGACGGGCGAAGAAGTCACGCCCGGTTCATTTACTCTCGACCTCTTGCGGGGACCTTGAGGACAGCGTAATTTCACGCTCCGGATCAACAAGACCACCTGTCGGACCACAAAAGGTCCACTTCGCGTACTGCGCCTCATCGCAGCCGATGGATCCGAGCCCGACAGCAGCGGCCCCACCCCTCCCCTCGCCGCGCCCTGTGCATGCCCTCCTCACACCCCGGGCGGCCATCCCCTTTCCGTCAGTTCCCCCTTGAGCCATGGAAGTTGCCGTGAGACGCGCATCCAGATCCGGACCAGGTATTGGGGCGGCCGTCGCCAGTTTCATCGGGGCGGTCGCCGACTGGTACGACTTCTTCCTCTATGGAATCGTCGCCGGCCTGCTCTTCAGCGAGCTGTTCTTTCCCGACGTCAGTCCCGCCGTCGCCACCCTGGCGGCCTGGTCCACGTTCGGTGTCGGCTTCCTCTTCCGACCTTTGGGCGGCATCGTCTTCGGCCACTTCGGCGACCGGTTGGGGCGCAAGAAGATGCTGATCGTCACCATGCTGATCATGGGCGTGGCCTCCACCCTGATAGGCGTGCTCCCCACCTATGCCGAAGTCGGCATCTGGGCGCCGGTCCTCCTCGTCATCCTGCGTGCCGCCCAGGGCTTCGCCGTCGGCGGCGAATGGGGCGGCGCCGCCCTGATGGCCGTGGAGAACGCCCCGCGTAAGTGGCGCTCCCTCTACAGCAGCGGAGTCCAGATCGGCGCCTCGGTCGGACTGCTGCTGGCCACCGCCGCCGTCAAGTTCCTCTACGACCGCCTGCCCGAAGAGGAATTCCGCGACTGGGGATGGCGCGTTCCCTTCCTCGCCAGCGCCGCCATCGTCATCATCGGCACGATCGTGCGGGCCACGGTCGCGGAATCCCCCGCCTTCGTCGAACACACCGCCGCCCGTCCCCACCCGCAGCGCCGACGGCTGCCACTGCTCGCCGCCATCAAGGCGCACCCCTCCGGCTTCCTCACCATCATCGGCCTGCGCTTCGTCGAACTTCTCACCTTCTACTGCGTGACCGCCTTCGGGCTCAGCCATGCCGCCGAGCAGTACGGCCTGAACCGCGACGCCCTGCTGGACATCAACCTCATGGTCGGCGCGCTGGCCATCGTCACGATCCCGGTCTACGCCTACCTCGCGGACCGCTACACCCGCCGCTCCGTCTACCTCTGGGGCGCGGGCATCGGTGTCCTCGGTGCCCTTCCCTTCTTCGTGGCCCTGCAGTCCGGCTCGATGATCCTGATCGCCGTGACGGCGATCCTGCTGGTCAACGGCGCCCACGACATGGCCGTGGCGGTCCAGCAGTCCCTGTTCAGCGACATGTTCGGTCCAGAGTTCCGCTACAGCGGCGCCGGCGTCGGCTACCAACTCGCCAGCGTCGTCGGCGGCGGCTTCACCCCCCTCATCGCCAGCGCTCTCGTTCTGTGGGCAGGCGGCGGCTGGGCCTTGGTCGCCATGTACCTCCTGATCGGCTGCGGCATCTCCTTCACGGTCGCCCTCAACCTGCACTCAGGCCATCCAAACGACATATCTGTGCCAGGCCCCCAACCTGCTCAGCGTGGCTGAGAACACCGCACCAGAGACCACTGGGGGGCGGGCGGGCACCGAACGGGCCCGCCCACCCCCGCGTTCGGGCACCCGCGTTGCCCGATTTCCACTCCGTCGCAGGTCCGGCACGGACGGTCGGCCGACGAAACGGGCACATACGGGCGGCATCGAATCCGCAACAGACCTGGTCAGTGCCGCGCACCCGCTGTAGAAATTCCCCCATGGGTCCACAGGGCCCGAACGGGCAGCAGCGAGCCGCAGGGGCGCGCCCCGGAAGGCAAGCGAGAAAGCACAGCACAGAGGGCAGGTGTCGGCGATGAGCGCGGAGGACAGGCAGCGGGAGATCGTCAAGACCGCCCGCCGCACGGGCGCCGTCGACGTCAACGACCTCGCCGCCGAGCTGGGCGTCGCCAAGGAGACCGTCCGCCGCGATCTGCGTGCCCTTGAGGACCACGGCCTCGTCCGCCGCACCCACGGCGGCGCCTACCCGGTGGAGAGCGCCGGTTTCGAGACGACGCTCGCCTTCCGTGCCACCAGCCACGTACCCGAGAAGCGGCGGATCGCCGCCGCCGCGGCCGAACTGCTCGGGGACGCGGAGACGGTCTTCGTCGACGAGGGCTTCACCCCCCAGCTCATCGCCGAGGCACTGCCCCGGGACCGGCCACTGACCGTGGTCACCGCGTCCCTGCCGGCCGCGGGCGCGCTCGCCGAGGCCGAGAACATGTCGGTCCTGCTGCTCGGCGGCCGGGTCCGGCACGGCACGCTCGCGACCGTCGATCACTGGACCACGAAGATGCTCGCCGGCTTCGTCCTGGACCTGGCGTTCATCGGCGCCAACGGCATCTCCCGCGAACACGGCCTCACCACCCCCGACCCGGCCGTCAGCGAGGTCAAGTCGCAGGCGATCCGGGCCTCCCGCCGCACGGTGTTCGCGGGCGTGCACACCAAGTTCGGGGCGGTCAGCTTCTGCCGGTTCGCGGAGATCAGCGCCCTCGAGGCGATCGTCACCAGCACATTCCTCCCCACGTCCGAAGCCCACCGCTACTCCCTGCAGGGCCCGCAGGTCATCCGGGTCTGACAGGCCGGTCCGAACCGGTCCCCCCATCCCGTCCGGACAACCGACTCACACACTCCAGGCGTGCGGTCGCGCCCTTCAACGCCCTTTATCTCCCCATATGTTCAGGAGCGATTCATGCGAACCCCGAGCCGACGGAGGCCGCGCGCACTGCTTGCCGCGGCCGCCGCAGGGACGCTGCTCGCCCCCCTGCTTTCCGGCTGCTGGGCCGGAGCGGGTGGGGCCGGTTCCGGCGGCGACGCCATCAACGTCCTCATGGTCAACAACCCACAGATGGTGGAGCTGCAGAAGCTCACGGCCGCCCACTTCACCAAGGAGACCGGCATCAAGGTGAACTTCACCGTCCTGCCGGAGAACGACGTCCGCGACAAGATCAGCCAGGACTTCGCCAACCAGGCCGGCCAGTACGACGTCGCCACCCTCAGCAACTACGAGATCCCGATCTACGCCAGGAACGGCTGGCTGCACGAGATGGACTCGTACGTCGCCAAGGACAGCGCCTACGACGAGCAGGACATCCTCAAGCCGATGCGGCAGTCCCTCACCGCAGACGACGGCAAGCTCTACGGGCAGCCGTTCTACGGCGAGTCGTCCTTCCTCATGTACCGCAAGGACGTTTTCGCCGAGAAGGGCCTGACCATGCCCGCCCACCCCACGTGGGAGCAGGTGGCGAAGCTCGCCGCCGAGGTGGACGGCGCGAAGCGCGGCATGCGGGGCATCTGTCTGCGCGGCCTGCCCGGCTGGGGCGAGGTGATGGCACCACTGACCACGGTCGTGAACACCTTCGGCGGCACCTGGTTCGACAAGGACTGGAAGGCCCGCCTGAACTCCCCCGAGTTCGAGAAGGCGACGAAGTTCTACGTGGATCTGGTGCGCAAGCACGGCGAGTCCGGGGCCGCCCAGTCGGGCTTCGCCGAGTGCCTCAACAACACCACCCAGGGCAAGGTCGCCATGTGGTACGACGCCACGTCCGCGGCGGGCTCCCTGGAGTCGGCCGACTCCCCGGTCAAGGGCAAGATCGGCTACGCCCCGGCGCCGGTCGAGAAGACCAAGAGCTCCGGCTGGCTCTACACCTGGGCCTGGGGCATCCAGGACGCCTCCCGCAACCCCGACAAGGCCTGGAAGTTCGTCTCCTGGGCGTCCGGCAAGGAGTACGAGCAGCTCGTCGGCGAGAAAGTCGGCTGGTCCGACGTACCGGCCGGCAAGCGCGCCTCGACGTACACCAACGCCGACTACGTCAAGGAGGCCGCCGCCTTCCAGGAGATGACGCGCGACGCCATCGAGGGCGCCCGGCCCAAGGCCCCTGGCGTGCAGCCGCGGCCCGCGCCCGGCATCCAGTTCGTCGGCATTCCCGAGTTCACCGATCTCGGCACCAAGGTCTCGCAGGAGATCAGCGCGGCCATCGCCGGACGCCAGTCCGTCGAGTCGGCCCTGAAGAAGTCCCAGCAGCTCGCCGAGCAGATCTCCGAGGAGTACGAGGGACGATGACCGCCACGACCACAGCTCCGCTCACCGCACCCCCGCCCGCGCACACCGAGAAACGCCCCTCGGGCCGGTTGCGCGCCTGGGCCACCCGAGCACCGCTCCTGCCCGCCCTGATCTTCATGATCGCCGTGACCCAACTGCCGTTCGTGGCCACGCTGGTGATCTCCTTCTTCGACTGGAACTCCCTCTACCCCGACGCCCGCCACTTCACGGGCTTCGCCAACTACTCCGAGGTCCTGACCGACGCGGCCCTGCGCAAGTCGGTGTGGACCACGATCCTGCTGACGGTCGCCGTGGTGCTGGCCAGCCTGGTCCTCGGTCTGCGTCTCGCCCTGCTCCTGGACCGCAAGTTCCGGGGCCGCGGCCTGGTCCGTACGCTCCTGATCGCGCCCTTCCTGGTGGTCCCGGTGGCCGCGGCACTCCTCTGGAAGCACGTGCTCTACAACCCGGAGTACGGCCTCCTCAACGGTCTGCTGCACTACGTGGGCGGCCCGCAACCGGACTGGATATCCAACACACCACTGCTGGCGGTGGAGGCCTCCCTCGTCTGGCAGTGGACGCCCTTCATGATGCTGATCCTGCTGGCGGGGCTCCAGAGCCGCGACCACCAGCAGATCGAGGCGGCTCGGGTGGACGGCGCGAGCGACTGGCAGATCTTCCGCCACCTCACGCTCCCGCACCTGCGCCGCTACCTCGAACTCGGCGCCCTGCTCGGCTCGATCTACATCGTCCAGAACTTCGACGCGGTCTTCACCATCACGTCCGGCGGCCTGGGCTCCGCCAACCTCCCCTACACCGTCTACCAGAGCTTCTACCAGGCCCATGAGAACGGCCTCGCCTCGGCCGCGGGCGTCCTGGTCGTCATCGGCTCGATCATCATCGCGACCTTCGCCCTGCGCGTGGTCTCGTCCCTGTTCCGCGAGGAGGCGTCCCGCGCATGAGTGCCACCGCAATACGCGTCCGTCCCCGCCGTGCCCGGGGAGCGGGCCTCGGCCTGGCCGCCTGGCTCGCAGGCGTCGTCTTCTTCCTCCCCATCGCCTGGATGGCGCTGACGTCCTTCCACTCGGAGTCGGACGCCGCGACCAACCCGCCGTCCTTCGGGGCCGCGCTCACCCTCGACGGCTACCGCGAGTTCTTCGGCGCGGGCGGCGGCGCGAGCCCCTGGCCCGCGCTCATCAACTCGACGGTGGCATCGCTCGTGTCCACGCTGCTCGTCCTCCTGCTGGCCCTCCCTGCGGCGTACGCCCTGTCGATCCGCCCGGTGAAGAAGTGGACGGACGTCCTGTTCTTCTTCCTCTCCACCAAGATGCTCCCGGTCGTGGCGGGCCTGCTCCCCATCTACCTCTTCGCGAAGAACACCGGAATGCTGGACAACATCTGGCTTCTGGTCATCCTCTACACCTCCATGAACCTGCCGATCGCGGTGTGGATGATGCAGTCGTTCCTCGCCGAGGTGCCGGTCGCGGTCATCGAGGCGGCACAGATAGACGGCGCGAAACTGCCGACGGTGCTGGCCCGTGTGGTGGCCCCCATAGCCCTCCCCGGAATCGCCGCGACAGCCCTGATCTGCTTCATCTTCAGCTGGAACGAACTGCTCTTCGCACGGGTGCTGACGGGCGTCGTAGCCGAAACAGCCCCCGTGTTCCTCACCGGCTTCATCACCAGCCAGGGCCTGTTCCTGGCGAAGGTGTGCGCCGCGTCGCTCGTCATCTCCCTGCCGGTGCTCGCCGCGGGGTTCGCCGCCCAGGACAAACTGGTCCAGGGCCTGTCACTGGGAGCCGTGAAATGAAGGCCGCCGTCATCGAGTCCGTGGGCAAGGCCGTCGTCGCCGAGGTCCCGGACCCGACGCCAGGGCCCCGCGAGGTCGTCGTCGAGGTCGCCGCGTGCGGCCTGTGCGGCACCGATCTCCACATCCTCCAGGGCGAGTTCGCGCCCAAGCTGCCGATCGTGCCGGGCCATGAGTTCGCCGGCGCGGTGGTGGGCGTCGGCACCCAGGTCACGGAACTGGCGGTCGGCGACCGGGTGGCGGTGGACCCCTCCCTCTACTGCTACGAATGCCGCTACTGCCGCACCGGCCACAACAACCTCTGCGAACGCTGGGCGGCGATCGGAGTGACGACAGCAGGCGGCGCGGCGCAGTTCGCGGTCGCGCCGGTGGCGAACTGCGTGAAGCTCCCGGAGCACGTACGCACTCAGGACGCGGCCCTGGTGGAGCCCTTGTCCTGTGCGGTACGGGGCTACGACGTGCTCCAGTCCCGCCTGGGCGCCCACGTCCTGATCTACGGCTCCGGCACGATGGGCCTGATGATGCTGGAGCTCGCCAAGCGGACGGGGGCGGCGAGCGTGGACGTGGTGGACGTGAACGCGGCACGCCTCGAGACGGCGCGCCGGCTGGGCGTCTCGTCCTCCGCCGCGAGCCCCGACGAACTGGACCGGCCCCAGGGCTGGGACCTGGTGGTCGACGCCACGGGGAACGCTGCCGCGATCCAGGACGGTCTGGACCGGGTGGCCAAGGCCGGTACGTTCCTCCAGTTCGGCGTGGCGGACTACGCGACCCGGGTCACCATCGACCCGTACCGCATCTACAACCAGGAGATCACCATCACCGGCTCCATGGCCGTCCTCCACAGCTTCGAGCGGGCGGCGGAGCTCTTCGCGACGGGTGTCCTGGACCCGGACATCTTCATCAGCGACCGCATCCCACTGGAGCGCTACCCGCAGGCTTTGGAGCAGTTCGCGTCGGGGGTGGG
Source organism: Streptomyces montanus (assembly GCF_005786655.1). NCBI lineage: Bacteria > Bacillati > Actinomycetota > Actinomycetes > Kitasatosporales > Streptomycetaceae > Streptomyces > Streptomyces montanus. The sequence goes on along the minus strand of NZ_VBZC01000039.1, from coordinate 1,109 downwards.
GAGGAAGATCGTGGTGGTGCCGTAGAGGTTTCCCGCCCCCGCCGCCCCTACGAGCCCGGGCGGGCCCTAATCAGCCCGTCCGGCGTTTGAGGACGAGGCCGCAAGGCCGATAAGGGGGTCTGGGGGCGCAGCTCCCAGGGATGGGACGGGTAGGGGCGGCGGGGGCGAAAACCACTGGGCCGGCGCCCCGCCGCCCCATAGCATCCAAGCCATGCCCAAGCCCCACGGCTTCCACTACGAAGCGAACACCAACGGCACCGTAAAGATCACCCACAACGGCCGCGCAGCGACCACGCTGCGCGGCCCCCGCGCCGACCAGTTCCTCACAGAAGTGGAATCGGACGACCCCCAACTGGTCATGGCCCGCTGGACGGGAAACTACAAGCACGGAAACGAACGCACGGCCCGCAACCACCCCCGCAACAGCCGCTGACCCGATTGGCTGCCAGGTAAGGGAACGGTAAAGCGAGCCCGCTCGTTACCCCAGGCATGACAGCTATGACCCCCGGCTCGAACATCCCTCTCCCCGTCGCCCGCGTGACGGTGGACGTCACCGCCCCGGTGCGGCTCGACGTATCGGGCCTGCTGCTCACCGCCGATGGCAAGGTGCGCTCCGACGACGACTTCATCTTCTACAACCAGCCGACCGGCCCCGGCGTGACCTACCGCTCGGGCGGCGGCACGACTGCGGAAGCGATCATGGTCGACACGGCCTCCGTCCCCCAGGGCATCGAAAAGATCGTCGTCACGGCCAGCCCGGACGCGGCGGGCCAGACCTTCCAGGGCATCGAACCCACGGCGACCATTCGCAACGCGGACGACAACTCCGTACTGGCCACCTTCACCCCGCCCCAGCTCGGCACGGAGACGGCGCTGGTCATCGTGGAGGTCTACCTCCGCAACGGCGCCTGGAAGGCGCGCGCGGTCGGCCAGGGTTACGCGAACGGCCTGGCGGGCATCGCCACGGACTTCGGCGTCTCGGTGGAGGAACCGGCACCGGCACCGGCCGCCCCCGCCCAGACCCCCGTCGCCCCGCCCGCCCCCACCATGCAGCCCCCGGCCGCGCCGCCGGCTCCGCCCCTGGACCCGCGCCTCGCCGCCACGCCCCC
>NZ_VBZC01000038.1:0-95984 GCF_005786655.1 Streptomyces montanus | reverse complement strand
GCCCTGCGCGGGCGGCGCGACCGGGCCGCCCGGGGGACGCGCGAGGAACGCCTCGCCGCCTGGACCGAGGAGGCCGTCCGGGACGCGTGGGCCGAGCGCCGCCGGATCGCCGCCGGGCTGGAGACCACCGTGCTGGCGCGCACCGCCGACATGGTCGCGGAGGCGGAGGCGGGCCGGCTCGACGCGACCGCCGAACGCGCCCGCGAGGCCCTGGCCGCGATGCGCGCCCTGCTCGACACGGTCCGGGAGGGCGAGACGGAGCGCGAACTGCGGCCGCAGCCCACCCTCCAGGCTCTCGACCTGCTCGCCCATCACTGCCGGGCCACCGGCCGCGACGTCGAGATACGGCTGACCGACCGTGTGCCGGAGCGGCTGCCCACCGTGGTGGACCTGGCCGCCTACCATGCCGCCGAGACGGTACTCGCGGCCGGCGGCGAGGAGCCTGCGGTGCTCGAACTCGACGCGGACGACGACAAGTTGACGCTCACGGCCACCGGGGTGCCTCACTCCGCCCGCCCCGCCGTACGGGAACGGCTAGCGGCGCGGGTCGCGGCGCTCGGCGGGACCCTGACCACCGGTCCGACGGGTACGGTCCGCCTCCGGCTGCCCCTCGCTCCGGGCGGGACGGCCAGGGCCGACGCGGAGGGGGCCGACGGCGGACCCGCCCGCGGGGACGGACCCCCGACCGCCGTCGCGCCGGTTGTCGAGCAGGGCGACGACGAGGAGGAGAGGGAACGATGAGCCTCAGCGTGCTGGTCGTCGACGACCAGGGCATCGTACGGGCGGGATTCGCCGCCGTGATCGACGCCGAGGAGGACATGACGGTCGTCGGCGAGGCCGGCGACGGCGCCGCGGCGGTACGTCTCGCCGAGGAGCTGGCACCCGACGTGATCGTCATGGACGTCCGGATGCCCGAACTGGACGGGATCGCCGCCACCCGGATCATCACGGGCCGGGAGAACGCGCCCCGTGTCCTGGTGCTGACCACCTTCGACCTCGACGCGTACGTCTTCGACGCGCTGCGGGCCGGCGCCTCCGGTTTCCTGCTCAAGGACGTGCATGCCTCCGAACTGCTGCACGGCATCCGGGTGGTGGCCGCCGGCGAGAGCGTGCTCGCCCCGTCCGCGACCCGTCGGCTCATCGGCCACTACGCGTCCGGAGCGGGCACCGGATTCCGGGTCGAGGGTGGTCCCCGCGCGCTGGAGAGCCTGACCGAACGCGAACGGTTCGTCCTCTCCCTGGTCGCGTCCGGGCTGAACAACGCGGAGATCGCCGAGGAACTCGGCATCACCGTCGGCACCGTGAAGTCCCATGTGAACGCGCTCCTGCGCAAGCTCGGGCTGCGCGACCGCGTGCAGGCCACGATCCTGGCGTACGACCTCGGCCTCGCCCGCCCGAACCCACCCGGCACCCACACACCATGACCACCACAATCGAGGAGTCCACCGTCGTGACCGGTTCCGGCCGCTCCCTTCTCCGCCGTCTGCGCCACGCACTCAGCGACGTCGTCGCCCGCGTCTACCTCGCGGCCTGCGCCGCCCTGCTCGTGTGGGCGCTCGTGGTGACCGCCGGCGACAGCTCGGACGAGTCCATGGCGGGTGTCATCCCGCTGCTCGCCACCGCGCCGTTCAGCCTCGTGCTGCTTCTGCTGCCGGACCACGAAGCGATGCTCGTCGTCGCCGTCGTTCTCGGGGCGGTGGTCAACGCTGTGGTCATCGGCTGGTGCTCCCGCGCACTGCGCCGCGGCCAGAACCCGGACCCTTCGTCCTGAGCCACGTGCGCCAAGCGCAACGCGGTTGAGGAGTCGACCACGGGACAACGCACGAGGGCCGCGCCCGGGTGGGTGCGGCCCTCGTGATGACCGTGAACCGATGATGCGCCCGACTCAGCACGGGCGGTGAGCATGAGCACGGGAAGCCGCGCGATCTCGCGCCTGAGACTGCGCAGTACCTGAACGCCGTCCACGTCGGGCAGCATCCCGTCGAGGACGACGACGTGCGGGGCGCAACCGCGCGCCAGCCGCAGCGCGCTGCGCCCGTCCTCCGCCGTGAACGGCCGCCATCCCGCCTCGGTGACGGCCGCGGACAACAACTCGGTGAGCTCGGGCTCGTCGTCGACGATCAGCACACGAACCATGCCTTCGCGAGCCACAAAGGTGCCAGTCATCCCTCGACTCTGTCTCAGGACGCTGTGGACAGGCTGTGCCCGCCCGGGGCGTCGGACAGGAGCCGGACCCGCTCGCGACCAAGGCTCCACTGTGAGAGTAGCGGTGGGAAACCGGCTCTGACCTCAGTGAATGGAACGCTTTCCGCGCACAAAGATGCGTCAGCTCGTCGTTGACCGGCGCTCCGCGGCAGGGCCAGGGTGGTGGAGCCATACCGGATTCCGATCACCCGTTCTCGGTCGCCGAACTGAGCTCAGGAGGCCGTGATGCTCAGGAGGCCGTGATGCTTCAGACAGACACCCGTGAACACACCGAGCTCCGGGAAGACCACGACGTGGCTGCCGTCGCCACGACCGCGCCCGCCATGCCGACCGCGCCGGTGGTCTGCGGCGAACTATTCTTCCAGCGCTGTCTCTGGTGCGGCACCCCGGCCTACCGCCGTTCGTTCTGCCATGCCTGCGGGTCCAGGGCCTTCGAACGGGAGCGCAGCGCGGGCGTCGGGGTCGCCGTTCGCCGCATCGGCCACGCCCAGCACCACACGTGGTTCGTCGCGATGGACGAGGGCTTCAACCTGCTCTGCCAGGTCACCGGGACGGCGCCGGTCATGGTCGCGGTCGGGGCAAGAGTGAGTGTCGTACGGGCCGTAGCCCCCCTCGGTCAGGGCCTGCCCGTCGTCGAACTCACCTGCCCCGCACCGCCTTTGGAGCGCTGGTGGTGACGGGACCGCGCTTCCGACCACACCTCCGCCCTGTACGGAGCGGTCACATGACCGTTCTTGGCGCAGGCACCACGACCCGCCCGACCACCGCAACTACCGCCACCATCGCAACTACCGCCACCACCGCAACCACAAGGGGCCCACGATGAGCCGCAAGCCGATGAAGGATCCTCTCGACCTCCTCGACCTCTCCTCCACCCTCACCGACGAGGAACGCGAGATCCAGGCCACCGTCGCCAAGTTCCTTGCCGACCGGGTGCGCCCGCACATCGGAGAATGGTTCGAGAACGCGCACTTCGCCCGCGAACTCGCCCCGGAGCTCGGCAAGTTGGGCGTCCTCGGCATGCACCTCGAAGGGTACGGCTGCGCAGGCACCAACGCCGTCAGCTACGGACTGGCCTGTCTGGAGCTGGAGGCGGCGGACTCCGGCTTCCGCAGCTTCGTCTCCGTGCAGGGCTCGCTGTCGATGTTCTCCATCTGGAAGTGGGGCTCGGAGGAGCAGAAGCAGGAGTGGCTGCCCCGGCTCGCCGCCGGTGAGGCGATCGGCTGCTTCGGCCTGACCGAGCCCGACTTCGGCAGCAACCCCTCCGGGATGCGCACCAGGGCCGTCCGCGACGGCGACGACTGGATCCTGAACGGCTCCAAGATGTGGATCACCAACGGCGGCATCGCCGACGTGGCCACCGTCTGGGCGCAGACCGAGGACGGCGTTCGCGGCTTCCTCGTGCCGCGCGGGACGCCCGGCTTCACCACGCAGGACATCAAACAGAAGATGTCGCTGCGCGCGTCCATCACCTCGGAGCTGTACTTCGACAACGTACGGCTGCCCGACTCGGCGCGGCTGCCGCTCGCTGAGGGCCTGCGCGGACCGCTGTCCTGCCTGAACGAGGCCCGCTTCGGCATCCTGTTCGGCGCGGTCGGCGCGGCCCGCGACTGCATTCAGGCAGCCATCGAATACGCCGACTCCCGCGTGCAGTTCGACAAGCCGATCAGCGCCTTCCAGCTCACCCAGAAGAAGCTCGCCGACATGAGCGTGTCCCTGGGCAGCGCCGCACTGATCGCCGTGCATCTGGGCCGGCTCAAGGACCAGCACCGCATCAGGCCCGAACAAATCAGCGTCGGCAAGCTCAACAACGTCCGGGAGGCGATCGCCATCGCGCGGGAGTGCCGCACCATCTTGGGGGCCAACGGCATCTCCCTGGAGTACTCACCGCTGCGCCACGCCAACAACCTGGAGTCCGTCCTGACCTACGAAGGCACCAGCGAGATGCACACCCTGGTCGTCGGGCAGGCGATCACCGGACAGCCGGCGTTCCGCTGATCACTGATTGCTGAAAGAAGACGCCCGTGAACATCGTCGTACTCGTCAAGCAGGTCCCGGACACCGGCGCGGAACGCACCCTGTCCCAGGCCGACCACACCCTCGACCGCGAGGACGCCGACCTCGTCCTGGACGAGATCAACGAGCGGGCCGCCGAAGAGGCCCTGGCGCTGAAGGAGACGGCGGACGCCCACATCACCGTCGTCTCCATGGGACCCGACTCCGCACTCGACGCCATCCGCAGGGTCCTGGCGATGGGCGGCGACCGGGGGATCCACATCTGCGACGACAGGTTGCACGGAGCCGACGTACTGACCACCGCGAGGGTCCTGGCGGCCGCTGTACGGACCGTGACGGACGTCGACCTGGTGCTGGCGGGCAACGCGACCACCGACGGACAGGCGAGCGCGGTCCCCGCCGTCGTCGCGGACCTGCTCGCCCTGCCGCAACTGACCCATGTGCGCAAGCTCGGCGTGGACGCGGACGCGGGCCGGGTGCGCGCCGAACGCGAGACCGAGAACGGCGAAGCGACGCTGGACGCACCGCTGCCCGCGCTGGTCAGCGTCACCGAGAAGATCAACGAGCCGCGCTACCCCTCGTTCAAGGGGATCATGGCCGCCAAGAAGAAGCCGGTGGACACGGTCGACCTCGACGACCTGTTCCCCGACGCGGCCGGATTCCTGGTGACCCGCACTCGCGTCGTGGAGGCCGTACCGCGTCCCCCGCGAGCCGCCGGAACCCGCATCGCGGACGACGGCTCGGCCGGCCGGCAGCTCGCCGCATACCTGATCGCCCAGAAGCTCGTCTGAACCGCCCGACCAGGAAAACAGGCCCATGCCCTATGTCCTCGTACTCGTCGACCACGACGGGGATCATGTCAACACATCCACATATGAACTCCTGGCCGCCGCACGGCGATTGGGGGACCCGGCCGCCGTCGTCGTCGGAACCCCCGGCACAGCGGCGCGCCTCAGGCGATCGCTCGCACGCCACGGCGCCACAAGCGTCCACGCGGCGGAATCCACCGACGCGGCCGCGTTTCTCGTCACGCCCGCCGTCGACGCCCTGGAACTCGCGGTCCGTGAAACGTCTCCAGCCGCCGTTCTGGTCTCCTCCACGACGGACGGCCGGGAGGTGGCCGCGCGTCTCGCCGCGCGGCTGGACGCCGGGCTGCTGATCGACGCGGTCGACCTGGACTCGTCCGGGGTGGTCACCCAGATCGTCTTCGGGGGGTCGTACACCGTGCGCTCCCAGGCCACCCATGGCATACCCGTGATCACCGTGCGCCCGGGAGCCTTCGAGCCCGAGGAACATCCCGGGGAAGCCGTGGAGCGGACACTCGCCCTGCCGACGGTCGACCCCGCGGCGTCCGCCCGTATCACCGCCCGGCGCGCCGCGCCCGCGGGCGACCGACCTGGGCTCACCGAGGCGGCGGTCGTCGTCTCCGGAGGCCGCGGTGTCGGAGGAACGGACGGCTTCAAGGTGGTGGAGGAGCTGGCCGACGCCCTGCGAGGCGCGGTGGGCGCCTCGCGCGCCGCGGTGGACGCGGGCTACTACCCGCACCAGTTCCAGGTCGGGCAGACCGGCAAGTCCGTCTCTCCCCAGCTGTACATCGCCCTGGGCATCTCCGGGGCCATCCAGCACCTCGCCGGGATGCAGACCTCCAAGACGATCGTCGCGGTCAACAAGGACCCGGAGGCCCCGATCCTCGACCTCGCCGACTACGGCGTGGTGGGCGACCTGTTCACGGTGGCTCCCCAGCTCACGCAGGAAGTGGCCGCCCGCCGCGCGGTCGGTTGAGGCAGCAAGGGATCCGGCGTCACGGTTTGATGGCCACTGCGCCGAACTGCGGGACCGTGGCAGGGGAGTCGGACTCGGCACGCCAGTGTGCGCACGAGACAAGACCCGGGGCGAGGAGGTCCAGGCCGTCGAAGAAGGCGGTGATCTCCGTGCGGCTGCGGGCGGTGATCGGCGGAGTGGCGTTCTCGTTCCAGAACGTCATGGCTGCGATGTTGCCCTCGCCGCCGAGGTCGGCGTCGGTGGTGGGGTGGGTCAGGACGAGATAGCTTCCGGAGGGGACCGCGGCCAGGATCTCGCGCACGATGTCCTGCGCCTGGCCGGTGTCGAGGACGAAGTTCAGGATGCCGAGCATCATGACCGCGACGGGCTGGTCGAGGTCGAGGGTCGCCGCGGCACCCTTGAGGATGGTGTCCGGGTGGCGGGCGTCGGCATCGATGTAGGCGGTGGCGCCCTCGGGGGCGCTGGTCAGCAGGGCGCGGGCGTGGGCGAGCATGATGGGGTCGTTGTCGACGTACACGATCCGCGACTCGGCCGCGATCCGCTGGGCGATCTCATGGGTGTTGTCCAGGGTCGGCAGTCCGGTGCCGATGTCCAGGAACTGCCGCACCCCGCGGTCGGCGGCCAGGAATTGGACGGTGCGGCCCAGGAAGGCGCGGTCCGCGCGAGCCACGTCCCGGATCACCGGGAACATCGAGGCGACCCGCTCACCGACCTGCTGGTCGACCTCGTAGTTGTCTTTCCCGCCGATCCAGTAGTTCCAGACCCGGGCATTGTGCGCCACCTCGGTATTGAGCCGCCCCGATCTGCCTGTCGGGCGCTGGGTCTCCGTCATGTCTCCCCCTCCCTGCACGCCCACGATGTGTTCGGGGCGTACGCGGCCGCCGCAGCGGCACGGACCGTCGACGCCATTGTGCCGCCCGTTGATCACAGTGTCCGGGAGTTCAGTCGACCGGAGCCGGAATGGTCGCCGCCCGTGTCTCGCGCATGCGGTACTCGCTCGGGCTGATGCCGTGTTCGCGCTAGCGCGGCGAGCAGCCGGCCCCAACCCGGTCGACAAGCCCGCCACCGGCCGTATCAAGTCCGGCTTCCTGGGCCACGACAAGGTCGGCTCGGCGATGACCCGTGCGGACATCGCCGCCTTCCTCGTCTCCCAGCTGACCGACCCCCGCTACCGCCGGGCCATGCCCGTCATCAGCAACTGAGGCCGTGCGGTGGGAGACGCATGCCAGGCTCCCACCGCAGGACCCCGACGTCTCATTGGTCGCGGTAGGAGCCGAGCTGCCAGACACTGGCCCGGTCCAGCTTCACCGAGCCGTTCTCGGCGAAGACCTGCACCCCCTGGCTCGCGGGGTCGGGGAAGATCTGGTCGGTGATCACCGCCTCGCCGCTGCCGCCGAAGACCTCGACGGACGACCAGTCGACGAGGATCCGCAGCTTCACCTTGCCGTTCTTGGCCTGGAGCGGCGCCCGCTGCACGCCGGGGAAGGTGCTGTTGAAGTCCACCGCGCCGGAGCGGGTGCGGTCGACGTACAGCTCCTGGGTCGTGGTGTCGTAGCCGATGACGGTCTCCTCGCCTCCGGCGCCGGTGCGCACCTTCAGGCCGAAGCGTTCGGCGTCCTTGAGGGAGAACGTCGCCTCGATGTCGAGTGCCTTCCCCCTGGCCGCATTGCCGATCAGGGGCTTTGAGGAACTCGTGACGGTGACGCCTGCCGCCGTCGCCGGGTAATTCTCCCGGAGGGACGCCAGGCTGTTGACCGGCTCACTCGTCAGCCGGACCCGGCCGTCGACGGTGCGCAGGGCCATCTGCCGGGGGGCGCTTTGCGCGCCGCGCCAGGGGGACGTGGGGATGGCGCCGCTGTAGTCCCAGTTGTTCATCCAGCCGATCATGTACCGCTTGCCGCCCGGTGCGTTCTCCCAGGACACCGCCGCGTAGTAGTCCTTGCCGTAGTCGGCCCAGTCGGCGCGCTGTACGACGGACTTGGCGGGCCTGTCGGCGGCGGTGAACTGGTCGGCCAGGAGGTGGCCCCAGCCGGCGCTGTTCATGTCGACGATCTGGATGCGTGCCTTCTTGCCGGCGTAGGGACGCAGGTCGAAGGAGGCCCAGTCCAGAGTCTCACTGTTGGAACCGGTGGCGCTGTGGACGACCTGGCCGTCGACGATCAGGTTGACGGACGTCTCCTGGGAGACGGGCTGCGCCTTGGTGTCGGACAGCATGATGTGGTCGACGTTGATGTGGCCCCAGCCACCGGCGTTGTCGTCGACGATCCTGATCTGCGCCTTCTTGCCGCCGAGGTCGCCGACGTCCCACGAAGCCCAGTTGAGAGCTTCGCCGTCCTTTCCGGTCGCGCTGCGCACCACCTGACCGTCGACGAGCAGTTCGACGGCGGTGGGGTTGTCGGAGCCGGCGGGGTGGTTGCCGCCACCGATGAGGAAGTTGATGTGGTCCTTGTCGAGGGTGAATTCGGGTGAGGTGAGGGTGCCGGTGGTCGAGTCGCCGTTCAGGTAGGTGTTGACCAGGCCGTCGCCCAGAAACCCGGAGACCTCTTGCTGGTTGGGGAGGGTGCCGGCTGCCGGTGCCGTACCGAAGGCGTCTCCGGTCTTCGTCCAGTCGCCGTAGCTGCCGCCTTCGAAGTCGGCGAGGACCGTGCCCTCGGGCGGAGGTCCCTGCTCCATGACGGTTCCGGGCTCGTGCGGGTGCCGTCCACCGCCGACCTTGAAGTTCAAGTAGCCGCTGTCGACGGTGAATTCGGGTGAGGTGAGGGTGCCGGTGGTGCCGTCACCCGAGTGGAAGCTGTTGGCGAGACCCTTGCCGTCGAAGCCTTCGACGGTTCCCTGCCCGTCCAGCGCCCCGGCCGTCGGTCCCTCGCCGAACGCGGTGCCGGTGGTTGTCCACGCACCGAAGTCGGTGCTCTCGAAGTCCTGCACGACCGTGCCGGTGGGCGGTGTGTAGGTGCCCTTGTCCTCGGCGGTGAACTTCTTGCCGTCGAAGTCGCCGATGAAGTACTGGGCGGCCGAGCCACCCGCGATACCACCGGGGTTGATGTTGACGACCAGGACCCACTTGATGTTGTTCTCGTCCCCGTCGACCGCGAGGGGGAACAGGTCGGGGCACTCCCATACACCGCCGGTCGCGCCGGCCGGCCCGAACTCGCTGAGCAGGTCCCAGTCCTTGAGGTTCTTCGACGAGTAGAACCGCACCTTGTGCTCGGTGGACAGCGACACCGTCATCAGCCAGCTCTTGGTCGGCTCGTACCACTGGACCTTGGGGTCACGGAACTCTCTGGAGCCGATGTCGAGGACGGGATTGCCCTGGTACTTGATCCAGGTGCGGCCCCGGTCGGTGCTGTAGGCGAGCGATTGGGCCTGCTTGCCGCCGTTCTTGTAGGCGCTGGTGTAGATCGCCACCATGGGCGGGTTCTCCTTCGTGCCGAACCCGGTGGTGTTGTTCCAGTCGACGACCGCGCTGCCGGAGAACACCATCTCCTTGTCGTCGTGCGACAGGGCGAGCGGCAACTCCTTCCAGTGCACGAGGTCCTTGCTCACCGCGTGCCCCCAGGACATGTCACCCCAGGAGTTGCCGTTCGGGTTGTACTGGTAGAAGAGGTGGTACTCGCCCTTGTAGTACACGAGGCCGTTGGGGTCGTTCATCCAATTCTTCTCCGGGGTGAAGTGGAACTGGGGCCTGTAGGTCTCGGAGTACGGCGGGGTGTCGGCAGCGACGGCCTGGGGGGCCGGCGGGGCTGCGGACAGGGCGCAGACGGTCGCCACCGCCGCGATCATCCGTGTGCGGGCATGCCGGGATACACGTACAGAGCTCATGGTGTCTCCTGTGCCGCGGCCGTCCGCGCAGCGGAGCCTGCTGCCCAGCGCGGACCGACCGAAAAGTGATGCCTGGCCGGCGAGTGTCCACGGCGTCGGCCAGGAGTGTCATCGTTGACTTGTGTCATCGATGACATCGAGTGGCCCGATGATGAGGGCAATCCCGCCGATGCGTCAACAGCCCTGGCGCGAGGTAACCAATGGGTGGCTCATTTGCCCGTCATGCGCGGCCGACTGCGGCGGGCTGCGCCAACTCGCTCTGCTGCGGCGGATGGGGACCGGCAACGGAGCAGGTCAGGGCCGCGACGCGGGTCGCGGTCGCCCGTTCCCTGCCGCCGCCTCGCACCGGCATCGCCTGGCCACGAGTTCGTAACGAGCCGTTGACAGGGGCGCCTCGTGGGGCGCACGCTCATCCCGCACTCAATTGCCAAAACGATTGGGCACAACATGGGCAGGCGGATCGGGATCAAAGACGTGGCGGCGGCCGCCGGCGTCTCGGCCACGACCGTTTCCCACATCCTCAACGAGGTCGAGGGCAAGCGCGTCAACCCCGAGACCCGGCAGCGCGTTCTCGAAACGGCCCGGCAACTGGGGTACGCGCCCAACGGATTGGCGCGGGGGCTGCGGCTGCGGCGGTCGAACACGATCGGCTTCGTCAGCGACCAGATCGCCACCACTCCGCACGCCGGCCGGATCATCCTGGGAGCGCAGGAGGAGGCGGCCAAGCACGGACTGCTGCTGCTCATGCTGAACACCGGCGGCGACCCGGAGCTGGAGCGCAAGGAGATCGATCTGCTGCTGCAGCGCCAGGTCGACGGCGTGCTGTATGCGTCCATGTACCACCGGGTCGTGGAGGTGCCGGAGCGGCTGCGGTCGGTCCCCACCGTGCTGCTGGACGCGCGCTCGGACGACCCCGGCGTGCCCTCGGTCGTACCGGACGAGGTCCTGGGCGGGCAGACGGCGGTGCGCGAGCTGGTCCGCCACGGCCACCGCCGTATCGGCTTCATCAACAACGTCGACGACATCCCGGCCACCCACGGACGACTTGAGGGCTACCGGCGTGCTCTCGCCGAGGCGGACATCGCCGAGGACCCCCGGCTGGTGGTGACGGAGACCACCGATGCCGCCGGCGGGTACCGGGCGGCGCTTCGACTGCTGCGGGCGGAGGAACGGCCCACCGCGTTGTTCTGCTTCGCCGACCGGATGGCGATGGGCGTCTACCGCGCCGCCGCCGAACTGAGGCTGTCGATCCCTGCCGACCTGTCGGTCATCGGGTTCGACGACCAGGACCTGATCTGTGACGGTTTGTTCCCCGGGCTGACCACCGTCGCCCTGCCGCACTACGAGATGGGGGCGCGGGCTGTCGCGCAGCTGCTCGCGCTCACAGGCGCCCCGGGCCAGGAGTCCGGTCCGGCTGCTCAGGAAATGCTGCCCTGCCCGCTGGTGGTACGGGCATCGGTCGCTTCGCCGCCCCGACTCTGACCCCGGAACGGCGAAGCACCACCGATACAGGCGGCCGTCAACACCGGCCGCCGGCACGGTCTGCCAGGACCGTGCCCAGTGAAATTGGAGGACCCCAGTGAACCCAGTGGAATCGAGAACCAGGCGCCTCACGGTGTCGAGCATAGCCGCCCTTGCCGCGGCGGCGCTCGTGGCCGGGTGCGGCGGCAGTGGGAGCACCGGCTCGTCGGGCGCCGACGGCGACACGCTGACCCTGTGGACGCACAACGCCGGCAACGCCGCCGAGTACGGCGTGGTGAAGCAGATCGTCAAGGACTTCAACGCCGGCCAGAGCAAGTACAAGGTCAAGATCCAGGCGTTCCCGCAGGGTTCCTACAACGACTCGGTGGTGGCCGCGGCGTCCGCCAAGAAGCTGCCGTGCATCCTCGACGTCGACGGGCCCAACGTCCCGAACTGGGCCTGGGGTGGGTACCTCGCGCCGCTGGACCTGTCCAAGGGCAAGGTCGCCGTGAAGGACCAGCTGCCCAGCACGGTCGCCACGTACCAGGACAAGACCTACGCGTTCGGCTTCTACGATGTCGCGCTGACCATGTACTCCCGCAAGTCGGTGCTGAAGAAGTACGACATCCGCGTCCCCACCCTCGACAAGCCCTGGACCAAGGCCGAGTTCATGGACGCGCTCGCCAAGATCAAGGCGAGCGGCAGGTTCAAGAACACGCTGGACCTCGGCACGGGCGACCCCGGCGAGTGGTGGCCGTACGCCTACTCGCCGATGCTGCAGAGCTTCGGCGGCGACCTGATCGACCGCTCGGCCTACAAGACCGCCAAGGGCGCGCTGAACGGTGAGAAGGCCGTCGAGTGGGGCAAGTGGTTCCGCTCGATGGTCACGAAGGGCTACGCGCCGCAGAAGTCCAGCAAGAGCCCCGCCGACGACTTCCGCAACGGCAGGACCGCCATCCAGTGGGACGGCAGCTGGTCCGCCCAGGCGAACACCGACAAGTTCGGCAGCGACCTGGCGATCCTCCCGCCGGTCGATTTCGGCGACGGACCGAAGATCGGCGGAGCATCCTGGCAGTGGGGCATGAGCTCGACCTGCGCCAACAAGGAAGGTGCCCAGGCGTACCTGAACTTCTCCCGGCAGACGAAGTACTTCGTGGACTTCGCCAAGGCCACCAACACCATCCCCGCCACCAACGCGGCAGCGGAACAAGTGAAGGGCTACGAAACGGGCGGTCAGTTCAACATCTTCCTCAAGGAAGCGCAGCGGTTCGCGATGGTCCGGCCCGTCACCCCGGCCTACCCCTACATCTCCACGGTGTTCTCCAAGACGGCTCGGGACATCCTGGCCGGCGCCAATGTCAAGGGCGCCCTCGACCAGGCCGTCAGTCAGATCGACAACAACCTGTCGACCAACAACTACTCCACCGGCAGCTGACCGCGCCCGCCCGCCCCGGCGGAGGCGGTTCCTCCCCACCACCCCCGCCGGGACACGTACCTGCCTGGATGTCCCATGAGTACAACAATGACCTCACTGCCCTCCCGACCCGGCACCACCGCCGGTGCCCCACAGACCCGTCGGACGACGCGTAGGCGATCACGGCGCAGGGAAAGCCTCACCGCCCTCGGCATGGTGAGTCCCGCCGTTTTCCTCCTGCTGCTGTTCTTCGTCATCCCTGTGGTGCTGGCCTTCGCGCTGGCGTTCACCAACGCCCGCCTGGTGTCGCCGACCCCGGCCGAGTTCACGGGCCTGCAGAACTTCCGCACCCTGCTGGACGACCCACTGTTCTACAAGTCGCTGCGCAACACCTTCTACTTCGCCGCCGTCGTCGTCCCGCTCCAGGGCGGCCTGGCTCTGGTGCTCGCGCTGCTCGTCAACGCCAAGCTCAAAGGCGTCAACTTCTTCCGCACCGTCTACTTCATCCCGGTCGTCACCTCGATGGTGGTGGTGTCCCTCCTGTGGACGTTCATGTACCAGAAGACCGGGCTGGTCAACGAGCTCATCTCGCAGCTCACCCTCGGCGTTGTGCACGGACCGGACTGGCTGAACAACCCGTCCACGGCCATGCCCGCCATCATCTTCATGTCCGTCTGGCAGGGCGTCGGCTTCCACATGGTCATCTGGCTGGCCGGACTCCAGACCATCCCGCAGGATTTGTACGAGGCTGCCGACATCGACGGGGCCACGCGCTGGGTGCGCTTCCGATACGTGACCTGGCCCGGCCTGCGCACGACCCGGACCTTCGTGCTCATCACCATCACGATCGCCGCGTTCAGCCTGTTCGCACAGGTCAGCGTGATGACGCAGGGCGGGCCCCTGGACTCGACCACCACGGTCGTCTACCAGGCCGTGCAGACCGGATACGCGCAGCAGCAGACCGGATACGCGTCCGCGATCTCCCTCGTCTTCTTCGTACTGGTGCTGGCGGTCTCCCTCGTACAACGCTTCCTCACCCGGGAGAAGGACTGACATGACCTCCGTATCCCCCGCCCCCGCACGCCCGGGCCACCGGAGGCCGCTGCTGCGCATGCTTGCCCTGCAGGCGGCACGCATCGCGCTCGCGCTGTTCTTCGCGTTCCCCATCGTGTTCATGCTGGTGTCATCGCTCAAGCCCGACCAGCAGATCTTCGGCGATCTGGACAGCATCAAGGCGTTCCTGCCGGTCGGCCATGTGTCCCTGGACAACTACACCGGAGTCTTCGACCGGGTGCCCGCCGCCCGGTTCCTGTTCAACTCCATCGGGATCTCCGCCGTCACCGTGGTCCTGGGCATCTTCGTCAACAGCCTCGCGGCGTTCGCCCTGTCCCGGATGCGCTGGCGCGGCAAGAAGATCGTGCTCACCGCCGTGATCGCTACGCTGATCGTGCCGTTCGAGACCTTCGCCCTGCCGATGGTCTGGTGGGTCAACCAACTGCCCTGGCTCCAGGTCAACGGCTTTCACCTCACCCTGACCGAAGGCTGGCTGGACACCTATCAGGTGCAGGTCCTGCCCTTCGTCGCCAACGCCTTCTCCATCTTCCTGTTCCACCAGTACTTCCAGAGCATCCCCAAGGAACTCGACGAAGCCGCCGTCATCGACGGGGCGAACTGGTTCGGTATCTACCGGCGCATCGTCATGCCGCTGTCCGGCCCAGCGATCGCCACGGTCGCCATCCTGACCTTCCTGCCCGCCTGGAACTCCTATCTGTGGCCGCTGATGGTCGTCCAGAGCGAGGACCTGCGCCCGGTCATGGTCGGCATCCAGTACTTCTTCCAGCTGAACCCTTCCTGGGGCGAGATCATGGCCTACTCGTCGATGATCACCGTGCCGGTGCTCGCGCTGTTCGTGGCCTTCCAGCGGGCCTTCGTCAGCAGCATCGCCTCCAGCGGCGTCAAGGGCTGACCTCCGCCGGGCCGATGGCGCCCGCCCCACTTCGTCTGCCACCCCCCCTGTGCCTCGCGCACCCTTCGAAAGGCCCCGTGTGTCCACGCCGCCCGCCGACCCCCACCTGCCCGCCGTGCACCTGCGCCCGCCCCGCAACTGGATCAACGACCCCAACGGGCTGGTCTTCCACGCCGGCCACTACCACGTGTTCTTCCAGTACAACCCGGACGCCCCGCAGCACGCGAACGTGCACTGGGGCCACGCCCGCAGCCGAGACCTGATCACCTGGGAACAGCTCCCGGTCGCCCTCGCCCCCACCCCCGGCGGCGATGACGCCGACGGCTGCTACTCCGGCAACGCGATCTCCGTCGACGGCCGGCTGGTGGCCTTCTACTCCGCCCACCGCACCGGCCGCTGGTGGCAGCCGGTCACCACCGCCGAGTCCCACGACGGCGGACACACCTGGGCCAAGCGGCCGGAGTCGCTCATCCCACAGCCGCCCACCGACACCACCATGTACCGGGACCCCTACGTCTGGCAGCAGGACGGCCGGTGGCGGATGCTGGTCGGCTCGGCACTCGCCGACGGCCGCGGTGCGGCACTGCTCTACGAGTCCGACGACCTGGAGCACTGGACTTACCTCGGCCCCTTCCACACCAGCAGCCCCGCCGACCCCGCCGACCCGGCCGGCTGGGAATGCCCCCAGTACGCGACCTTCGGCGACCGCGGCGTCCTGATCGTCAGCGACTGGACCCCGCAGGACGGCCCGTCCCACGTCACGGTCCACACCGGCCACGAGGAACACGGTCGTTTCACGACGACCGCACCCCCCGTACGGCTGGACCATGGCCCGGACTTCTACGCCCCCGCTCTGCTCAAGGCCCCCGAGGAGGATCGCTGGCTGCTGTGGGGCTGGTCGTGGGAGGCCCGCGACGAATCCTGGGCGCACGAAGCCGGTTGGGCCGGCGTCCTCACTCTCCCGCGCGAGATCACCCTGGCCGACGACGGCACGGTCGGCCAGCGCCCGGCCCGCGAACTGCTCGCCCTGCGCGGGGAACGCGTCCTGCACCGCAGTGAACACGTCACCCGATCCGGGCCGGTTGAACTGGGGGAGGTCAGCCGCACCTTCGACCTCACCGCGGTCCTGACCCCCGACCCCGCCGACACGAGCGGCCTGCGTCTGATCACCTCCGCGGACGGCAGCGAGTACCTCCACATCAGTTTCGACCCCACCGCCTGCCATCTCATCGTTGACCGCAGCCACGCATCACTGGACGCACGAGCACGAGAGGGCGTATACACCGTCCCTTGCCCGGTCGCGCGCGTACCCCGCACTCCTGTCGAACTGCGCGTCGTCGTGGACCGCTCGATCGCCGAGATCTACCTGTCCACCGGTCAAGTCCTCACCGTCAGGTTCTATCCCGTCGGCGACGGACCATGGCGGTTGGAGGCCCACACCACGGGCATCGCAGGCAGCGACTTCACTGTCGAGGCGTGGGACCTGAATGCCGTCGGACTCCGTCACGAAACGCTGCTGGCGTGCCAACTGCGGGACGCATGAACGAAGAACCTCCTGCCCGGCGTTCGCTCTGGGACAAGCATCCGTGCGCCGACGGGCACGGGCCGTCGTTCCACCCGGCCTAGCCTCGGCGCGAAAGCCCGCGCCCGGAGGCCGGCGGCCGGAGGAACGAGGAGAACCATGAGTGCAAGCGAGCAGGCGGATGTGGTGGTTGTCGGGATGGGGCCGGGCGGTGAGTATGTCGCGGGCACGCTGGCCGACGCCGGACTTGACGTGGTGGGCGTCGAGGCGGAGCTCGTGGGCGGCGAGTGTCCGTACTGGGGGTGCGTGCCCAGCAAGATGATGATCCGGGCCGGGAACCTGCTCGCCGAGGCGGGCCGGCTCCCCGCCCTCGCCGGTACGGCCGTGGTGACATCGGACTGGGGGAAGGTCGCCGGCCGTATCCGTGACGAGGCGACCGACGACTGGAACGACCAGGTGGCCGCCGACCGGTTCACGGCCAAGGGCGGCCGGCTCGTCCGGGGGAGGGGACGTCTTTCCGGGCCGCGCCAAGTCGCCGTCGGGGAGCGGACGTTCGATGCCCGGCGCGGTGTCGTGCTGGCCACCGGCACCCGTCCCCGGATTCCCCCGGTGCCGGGTCTGGACCAAACGCCGTACTGGACCAACCGGGACGCCATGGCGGCCAAGGAGCTGCCGGCGTCGTTGATCGTGCTCGGCGGGGGCGCCATCGGCGTCGAACTCGCCCAGGTCTTCGCACGCTTCAAGTGCGCGGTGACGGTCATCGAGGGACAGGACCGGCTGCTGGCACAGGAGGAGCCCGAGGCGGGGGAGCTGGCCGCCGAGGCGCTGCGCGCGGACGGGGTCACCGTTCTCACGGGTACTCGGGCGCGGCAGGTCGGCTACGACGATGCCGCCTTCACCGTGCGTCTGGAGGGAGCCGGGGAGTTGCTGCGGGCAGAGCGGCTTCTCGTCGCCACCGGGCGCCGTGCCGACCTGGCCGCGCTGGGGGTCGGCACGGTGGGGCTCGATCCGTCGGCGGGAGCCGTGCCCACGGACGGGCAGATGCGCGCCGGGGACGGGCTGTGGGCGGTCGGTGACATCACCGGCCGGGGCGCCTTCACCCATGTCTCGATGTACCAGGCGCAGATCGCCGTCCGGGACATCCTCGGGCAGCCCGGCCCCGACGCCGACTACCGGGCGCTGCCCCGCGTCACCTTCACCGATCCGGAGATCGGGGCCGTCGGGTTGACGGAGCGTCAGGCGGTGGAGCAGGGACTGCGGGTACGCACCAGCGTGCTGTCCGTCGCCTCCTCCACGCGCGGCTGGGTCCACGGTGCGGGCAACGAGGGGCTCATCAAGCTCGTCGAGGACGCCGACCGGGGTGTGCTGATCGGCGCGACATCGGCGGGGCCGGCGGGCGGTGAGGTGCTCTACGGGCTGAACGTGGCCGTGCACGCCGAGGTCCCCGTCGACCGGCTGCGGCACATGATCTACACCTACCCGACCTTCCACCGGACGATCGAGGCCGCTCTGGGGGCCCTCAGCTGAGCCGCACTCCGTTCACGGACGAGCCGCGCGGACGGGCCCCATACGGGGCCGTCCGCGCGGCCGTTGTGCGGTGTTCCGTCAGCTGGTCTCACGTACCGCGTCGCGGATCAGGTCGGCGACCTCCTGGGGCCGGGACACGGCGACGGCGTGCGAGGCGCCCTCGAGTTCGACGACCGTCGCCCCGGCCCGCTTGGCGCCGAAGCGCTGGACCTCGGGGTTGATCGCCTCGTCCGCGCCGGCCACGAGTGCCCAGGACGGCTTGGTCCGCCACGCGGCGGCCGAGGCCGGCTCCGTGAACACCGACGCGGCCAGCGGACGCTGCGCAACCGCCAGGACCTCGGTGACGGCGGCCGGGACGTCGGCGGCGAAGATGGCCGGGAACGCCTCGGTCTTGATGGTGACCTCGACCGCGGGCTCCTCCGCTCCCTCGACGGGGTACGTCCACTCCTTCAGGTTGCTGACCAGCGGCGCGAGCGGGAAGCGGCCCTGCAACTCGCCCAGGTTCTCGCCCCGTTCGGGGACGTAGGCCGCGACGTAGACCAGCCCGACCACGTTCTCCGTGGTGCCGGCCACGGTGATGATCGCACCCCCGTAGGAGTGGCCGACCAGGACGACCGGGCCGTCGATCTGCGAAGCCAGGGAGGCGATGTACGCGGCGTCGGACGCCAGGCCGCGCAGCGGGTTCGGCGCCGCCACCACGGGGATGCCGTGCTTCCGCAGCTCCGCGATGACCCCGGACCAGCTGGATGCGTCCGCGAAGGCGCCGTGCACGAGAAGGGCGGTGGGGGTGGTGGACATGGCGGGGTTCTCCTTGTCGGATTTCAGTGATCGTGGAGTGCGGTGCGCAGGGTGCCGACGGCCATCGCGATCGCGGCCTCGGCGGCGTGCGTCTCGCGCAGGGCGTTGAGCATCACGAAGTCGTGGATGGTGCCCTGGAAGCGCACGGCGGTCACCGGGACACCGGCCTCCCGGAGCTTGTTGGCGTACGCCTCGCCCTCGTCGCGCAGCACGTCCGCCTCGCCGGTGATGACCAGGGCGCGCGGCAGTCCGGCGAGCTGCTCGGTGGTGGCGCGCAGCGGGGACGCGGTGATCTGGGCGCGCTCCGCCTCGTCGCTCGTGTACTGGTCCCAGAACCACTGCATGCCGTCGCGGCGCAGGAAGTAGCCGGTGGCGAACTGGTGGTAGGAACCGGTGTCGAAGTTCGCGTCGGTGACCGGGTAGAACAGCACCTGCTGGACCAGGGGGACGCCACCGCGCTCCTTGGCCATGAGTGTCAGCGCGGCGGCCATGTTGCCGCCGACGGAGTCTCCGGCCACCGCGAGCCGGGAGCCGTCCAGGTCCTTGGACGCGCCCTCCTCGACGACCCACCGGGCGACCACGAAGTTCTGCTCGATGGCGACCGGGTAGCGGACCTCGGGGGAGAGGTCGTACTCGGGGAAGACCACGGCGGCGTTCGCGCCGACGGCGAGTTCGCGCACCAGGCGGTCGTGGGTGTGGGCGTTGCCGAACACCCAGCCCGCGCCGTGGATGTAGAGGATCACCGGCAGCGTCCCCTCGGCACCGGCGGGCTTGACGATACGGGTCCGGACACTGCCCGTCGGGCCGCCCGGGACGGTGATCCACTCCTCGTCGATCGCCGGCTTCTCGATCTCGCCGGACTGCACCTCGTCGACCGCCTTCCGGCCCTCGGCGGGCGGCAGGTCGAAGAGGTAGGGCGGGTTGGCGGTGGCTTCCGCGAATGTGGCTGCCGCCGGTTCCAGGACCGGCTGAACCGGCTCGACGGTGTCGGACATGTGATTCTCCTGAGGTTTCGCCCGCCTGATCTGATCTGCGGGTGCGTCGGTCAGCACGCTAAAACCGGAAAGCCGTCGGGAATTGCCCACGAGTGCACCGGAGCTGACCTCACAGCGCACGGAACAGCGCACGGAACAGCGCACGGTCAGCGCAGGGAACAGCGCACGGAACACCGCACGAAAAGGTCGTGGAAAGAGGCAGTGCGCTGTCGGTACGAATTCAGTGCGCTGCCGGGACACATGGGCGTATCCGTCAGCAATAGCGTGACGTCTCGAATCGAAAGCCGTTCGACCTCAGGAGGTTGGCCACGTTGTCCACGATGCCGGTCGGTGGGCTGGTTCCCCGCGCCACCGACGACGCCGCGGACCTGGTCGTCCGCAACGCGAAGATCCACACGGGAGACCCGGCCCGCCCGCAGGCCGGGGCGGTCGCCATCCGCGACGGTGTCATCACTGCCGTCGGCGACGACAAGGACGTCGCTCTACGGATCGGCCCGGCCACAAAGGTGGTCGACGCACTCGGCCGACGGGTGATCCCCGGCCTCAACGACTCCCACCTGCACGTCATCCGCGGCGGGCTGAACTACGTACTGGAGCTGCGCTGGGACGGCGTTCCCACCCTGCGCCAGGGCCTGGCGATGCTGCGCGAGCAGGCGGCCCGTACGCCCAAGGGCCAGTGGGTACGGGTGGTGGGGGGCTGGTCGGCCGAGCAGTTCACCGAGCGGCGGCTGCCGACGGTCGCCGAGCTGAACGCCGCCGCGCCGGACACCCCGGTGTTCGTCCTGCACCTGTACCAGTCGGCGGTACTCAACCGCGCGGCTCTCAAGGCCGCCGGATACACCAGGGACACCCCCGACCCCAAGGGCGGGCAGATCGTACGGGGCCGGGACGGCGAGCCCACGGGCATGCTGCTGGCAGCCCCGAGCGCCCTGATCCTCTACTCGACCCTGGCCAAGGCCCCGGTCCTGGAGGGCGAGGACAAGAAGACCTCAACCCGTCACTTCCTGCGGGAACTCAACAGGTTCGGACTCACGTCGGCGATCGACGCGGCCGGCGGATTCCAGAACTTCCCCGACAACTACAACACGGTCGTCGAACTGGCCAAGGCCGGACAACTTTCCCTGCGTATCGCGTATCACCTCTTCCCGCAGACCCCGGGCCAGGAAAACGACGACCTGGCACGCTGGATCGAAATGGCCCGCCCCGAGGACGGGGACGCATGGCTGCGACTCAACGGCGCGGGGGAGAATCTCACCTGGGCGGCGGCGGATTTCGAGAACTTCGCCCAGCCGCGCCCGGAACTCACCCCGGACTACGAGGCGGAATTCGAGAAGGCCGTACGCCTCCTCATGGAAAACGGCTGGGGATTCCGGCTGCACGCCACCTACGACGAGACCATCCGCCGCGACCTCGCGGTATTCGAGAAGCTCGGCGCGGAAGGACTTTTCCCGGCCGGAAACCGGTGGCTTTTCGACCACGCCGAGACCGTGTCCGCCGACAGCCTCGACCGTATCGCCGCCCTCGGCGGAGCCCTGTCCGTGCAGAACCGGCTGTCCTTCCAGGGTGAGGCCTTCGTACGCCGCTACGGCCCCGGCGCCGCGGCGGACGCCCCTCCGATCCGGGCCATGCTGGACCGCGGCCTGACCGTCGGCGCGGGCACCGACGCCACCCGTGTCTCCACGTACAACCCGTGGATCGCCCTGTACTGGCTGGTCACCGGCCGCACCGTCGGCGACCTCGTCGTCCGCCCGCCCCACAACCGCGTCGATCGGCGGACCGCGCTGGCGATGTTCACCGAGGCGGGCGCCGCGCTGACCGGCGAGGAGGGCGTCAAGGGCGTCCTGCGCCCGGGATACCTCGGCGACCTCGCCCTCCTGTCCGAAGACTACTTCGCCGTGCCCGAGCCGGACATCGCCCACATCGAGTCCCAACTGACGGTCGTCGGCGGCCGAATCGTCTACGCCGCCGCCGAGTACGAGGGCCTCGACGAGGAACTGCCGCCCGTCAGCCCGGCCTGGAGCCCGGTGGCGCACTTCGGTGGCTACCAAGCCACACCGTTCTCCGGCCTGTCGGGCGCCCGCCAGGCCGAGTTGCTCGGCCAGGCCGTCGCCGAGTCCGAGCAGCACCGTCAGTGGCGTGTCCGTCGCGGGCTCGCCCCGGAGACCGGGAGACCGGTCTTCGACCCCTGCTTCTCCCTCTGAGAGATCCACCCCTCACCCACAGAAAGGCACGTACATGGTCACCATCGATGAGGTCACCGCGGTCCCCAGCCCCGACCTGCTCACCCCCGACAACTGCGCGGTGCTGTTCGTGGACCACCAGCCGCAGATGTTCTTCGGCACCGGCAGCGGCGACCGCACCGCGATCATCAACTCCACCGTGGGCCTGGCGAAGGCGGCCCAGGTGTTCGACGTTCCGGTGGTCCTGAGCACGGTGGCCGCCGAGTCCTTCTCGGGACCGCTCATGCCCCAGCTGGCCGACGTCTTCCCCGACCAGAAGATCATCGACCGCACCACGATGAACGCCTGGGAGGACGTCGCCTTCGTCGAGGCCGTCAAGGCGACCGGCCGCAAGAAGCTCGTCATCGCCGGGCTGTGGACCGAGGTGTGCGTCGTTCTGCCGACGATGTCCGCCCTCGCCCAGGGCTACGAG
Source organism: Streptomyces montanus (assembly GCF_005786655.1). Taxonomy (NCBI): domain Bacteria; kingdom Bacillati; phylum Actinomycetota; class Actinomycetes; order Kitasatosporales; family Streptomycetaceae; genus Streptomyces; species Streptomyces montanus. The sequence goes on along the minus strand of NZ_VBZC01000038.1, from coordinate 73,827 downwards.
GTCTACGTCGTCACGGACGCGTCCGGCGGAGTCAGCCCGCAGGGACACGAGCACGCCGTCGAGCGCATGGTCCAGGGCGGCGCGGTACCGGTCACCTGGGTGCAGGTGCTCCTCGAGCTCCAGCGTGACTGGGCGCGCGCGGAGACGTACGTGCCCGTCACGGAACTGGTGAAGGAGCACGCCGGTGCCTACGGCCTCGGGGTCGTGTACGCGCAGGCGGTCATCGGCGCTCACGCGGCCGGCTGACGCAAGGTCGGGCAGGAACAGGCAGGCGCGGACAGGAACAGGCAGGAACGCGATGGACACCGGACTGTTGGTGCTCCGGCTGGTGGTGGGTCTCCTCATCGCCGGACATGGAATGCAGAAGGTCAGTTTCCGTCTCGGCGGCAACGGCCTGGCGGGCGGAACCGAGGAGTTCCGCCACGACGGCTTCCGCGGCGGCAGGCTCACCGCGCTCGCCGCGGGCGGCACCCAGGTCGGCGCCGGCCTGTTCCTGGCGGCCGGATTACTCACTCCCGCGGCGGCGATGGCCGCCATGGGGGTGATGACGGTCGCGAGCACCGTCAAGTGGCACAACGGGCTCTGGGTACAGAACGACGGGTACGAGTACCCGGTGGTCCTGGTCGTCGTCTCCGGAGCGCTGGCACTCACCGGTCCCGGCCGGTGGTCGGCCGACCATGCCCTCGGGCTGGCACCCTGGCCGTGGTGGATCTCCGTCGCGGCCATCGTGTTCGGCCCGGTCAGCGGGCTGCTCACCCGTCTGTTTCTGCACCGTCCCGCCGTTTCGGAAGGAACAGCCCGGTATGCGCAAGCTGCTGACTGACGCGGCTCATACGCTGGCCCCGCCCAGGGAGGACCGGCACGGCCCGCTGCCGCCGCTGATGCTGGCGCTGACCGTGGTGACCGGTCTGGTCGACGCCGTGAGCTATCTGGCGCTCGGGCACGTCTTCGTTGCCAACATGACCGGCAACGTGGTGTTCCTGGGGTTCGCCCTGGCGGGCGCGGAGGGACTGTCCGCGTCCGCGTCCGTCGTATCGATGGCGGCGTTCCTTCTCGGCGCGCTGGCGGGAGGCCGGTTCGGCACCCGGTTCGCGGCCCACCGCGGGCGGCTGCTGACCATGGCCACGGCGCTGCAGTCCCTGCTCGTCGCCACGACCGTGATCACGGCCGTGGCGACGCACGGCGAGGTGACGACCACGGTGCAGTACACCCTGATCGTGCTCCTCGGTCTCGCGATGGGGCTGCAGAACGCGGTCGTCCGGCGCCTGGGCGTCCCGGACCTGACCACGACCGTACTGACCCTCACCTTGACGGGACTGGCCGCGGACTCCACGCCGGCGGGCGGGGCGGCGCCCCGGCCCGGCCGGCGCGTCCTGTCCGTCCTCGCCATGTTCCTCGGAGCCCTCGTCGGTGCCGCGCTCCTGCTGCACACCCAACTCGCCCTCACCCTGGGCCTGGCGCTGCTGCTGCTCGTGGTGACATCCACGGCGGCCCATCTGCTCTCGGCCTCCGACGCCGCCTGGGTCAGGCCGCAGCCCTGAGCGTGTTCTACCGCCGGCGGGACCGCGCACCCGGGCCTGCCGTGTCCCGCCATTCGCTGGGCGACATGCCGTACGCGGCCCGGAACACCCGGCTGAAGTGCGTGGCGCTCAGGAAGCCCCAACGACCCGCGACCGCGGCGATGGTCTGCCGCCCACGGACCCGGTGCATCAGGTCGCGACGGCACTCCTCCAGGCGACGGCGCTGGATCCACCGGCCGACCGTCGTGCCCGCGTCCTGGAACAGCTTGTGCAGGTAGCGCACCGAGATGTGATGGGCCGCGGCGATCACTTCCGGCGACAGGTCCGCGTCGGCCAGATGCAGATCGATGAACCGCAGGATCCGCGACAGCATCGGCGACTTGGCGTCGGGCGTGCCCGTCGCGTCCCTGCCCAGCTGTTCCGTGGCCAGCGTGGCCAGGAGGTTGACGGCGTTCCAGGCGAGCATCTCCCCGACCGGTGGCTGGGACGAGGGGACCGTGTCAGCGAGTTCGGACAGGAACGGCGACAGCAGGGCTCCCAGCCGGGAGGACCGGCTGATCGGAGCCGCCATCACGTGCCGTACGTCGTGCTCGTCCAGCCCCAGCGTCTCGCGCCCCAAGAGGAAGACCTTCAGACGGGCGTGCCCGGGAAAGTCCGGCAGTGGAGGACGGTCCGCGTCGTAGAAGCAGATGTCTCCGGGCTCGAGGCCGACGTCCTGTGCGCGTTCCCCGGCCGGGCCGCAGCCTCGTATGCCGACCAGGAGGTACTCGCCGCCGCCCCCGGCGATCAGTTTGTGGGCCCCAGGCCGGGGCCACGGCTCTCCGGGCAGCCGCGGGGGCGTCCCGTCGGTGACGACGACGGCGAGGCCCATGGACATCCGGAACACCGTTTCGCCGCCCTGGGCCCCGATGGTGCTCATGCCAGACGTCATATGTCTTTGCCTCCGTGCCGGGCCGAATGCAGTCATTCACTGCCCACGGAGCCTAGGAATGAGGGTGTACAAAAAAAGTGACAGAGAAGTGAGGGGCAGCGCCCCGCCGCCTATGCGTGGTCGGTGTGCGGGATGTGAGCCAGCAGGCGCTGCCGCGCGGCCTGGCGTTCCGTCAGCGAGTCATGCTCTGCGCTGAGTTCGGCGGCGAACACACGCAGCAGGTCGTGCTGGGCGTAGCGACCCGGGGTGTGTTCGGTGAGGAGATGGGCGTCGGCGAGTTCATCGAGGATCAGACGCACTCTGCGGGCAGGGAGGTCGGCCAGGACGGCGCCGGCGTCCGCCGCGATGTCCGGGCCGGGGTGCACTGACAGCAGGCGGAACAGCCGGGCGCTGTCGGGCGGCAGACTCCGGTACGAGCATGCGAAGGCGGTGCGGGCGTCTGTCGCGCCGTCTGCGCCGGCGAAGGCGTCGAGGCTCCCCTCGGAGAGGCGCAGTTCAGCCGCGATGGCCGCGAGTGGAACATCGGGGCGGCTGAGGGCCCGGGCGGCCACGATGTCCAGAGCCAACGGCAGCCGACCGCAGCGCTCGACGATCTCATCGGCCGCCGCGGGCTCGGCGGTCAGACGCTCGTGGCCGATGCGCACGGCGAGCACGGCCCGGGCGTCCGCGGCGGACGGCAGGCCAAGGCGCAGCGGGTGGGCCCCCGAGGCGATCAGGCTGGGCAGGCCGTTGCGACTGGTGACCAGCGTCAGACAGCCGGGCGAGGCGGGCAGCAGCGGCCGCACCTGCTCGGTGCCGGAGGCGTCGTCCAGCAGGATGAGAACCCGCCGGCCCGACAGCACACTGCGGTACAGACCGGCGAGGGCGTCCAGACCGTTCGGCAGATGACGGGACACGCCCAGCCCGGCGAGCATCCCGCGCAGTGCCTCCGCGGGTTCTAGCGGCGCCCTGGAAGGGTCAAAACCCCGCAGCTCGACGTGGAGTTGACCATCCGGAAACCGATCGGCGAGCGCATGGGCGCCATGGACCGCGAGCGTGGTCTTTCCGATGCCCGCCATACCGCTGATCAGAACGCCGGCGGGCGCCCCGGCGTAGTCCGACGCCGCCTCGGTGATCTCCAGCAGCCTGCCGAGCTCGGCCCGCCTGCCGCTGAAGTCCCTTCCGGCGGGCGGCAATTGGGCAGGGCGGACAACGGGCTCCGGTGCTTCAGCCCGTGCCGTCCGCTGTTCATGGGCGGGGGCGGAACCGGCCGGCCGGAGCTCCTGGCGGAGCACCCGCAGGTGAGCCTCGGACAGTTCGACGCCGGGGGAGACCCCTAACTCCTCGGCCAGCAGCCGTCTTACGGCCTTGAACGCCGCCAGTGCCTCGGCCTGCAGCCCGGCGGCGGCGAGCGACATGACGAGCTTGGAGCGCAACGACTCGTTCAGGGGGTCGAGTTCGACGGCGCGGCGCAGCCGCGGCAGGACGTGCTCCGTTCTGCCGCACAGCAGCGCCGCGTCGGCCGCCATCACCGTCGTGCGCACGAGCTCGCGCTCCACGGCGGCGAACACGGCGTGTTCTCGCACGGATACGGGGATTCCCATGGCCACCGGACCCCGCCACCCGCTCAGTGCCTCGACGAAGTGCCGCAGCGCCACCTCGGGTCTTCCGGTGGCGGCTGCCCGCTTGCCGCGCTTGGTGAGGTCCCGGAACCTCAGCAGGTCGAGCTCGTCCTCGCCCACCTCCAGCAGATAACCACCGGCACGGCGCAGCAGCCGGCGCCCTGGCGCCCGAGGCGGCAGGCCGGGCTCGAGCAGCCGGCGCAGTGAACCGGCGTAACGGCGCACCACGTTCAGCGCGCTGGCCGGCGGTCGTTCGGACCACAGCACGTCGACGATCTCGCCCGTCGGCACGGGCCGGCCCGCCCGCACCAGCAGCAGGCCCAGCAGGGCACGCTGCTGGGGGAACCCGAGATCGAGCTCCTTCCCGTCCCGGCACACCCGAAGGGGACCCAGTACCTCGAACCGCATCCTCATGCGAGATCGCGCCCGTTGCTCCGCCCCCGCAGCCGGGCCCGGACCCGGTCCGCGTCCGGGTGGCCGAGCGAGGTGAAGAGGGTGAGCGCCTGCCGCCAGGCAGCGTGCGCGTCGTCGTGGTCGCCCATGGTGAGATGGGTGTCCCCCAGGTCGACGAGGGTGGAGGCTTCCATGTACGGCACGCCCAGTTCCTGGCAGAGAGCGAGCGCGTTGCGGTAGCCGAGCAGGGCTTGCGGGTGGCGGCCCAGGTGGTGATGTGCGTAGGCGATGCTGTGCCAGGTGGCCGCCTGGCCGTAGCGGTCGCCGAGGTCCCGCAGCATGGCCAGGGCCTCGGAGCAGTGGCTCAGGGACTGCCGGTACTGCCCGAGCAGTGCGTGGTACCAGCCGACGGCGTTGAGGACACTGGCCTGCGCGACCCGTTGACCGCCGTCCCGCAACAGCTCCAGGGCCTGTTGGTTGTGCCGGAGGGCGCCGGGGAGGTCGCCTTGTTGGTCGCATTCCCAACCGAGGCTGCGGTGGGTGTTGGCCCGCCCGATGTCGTCGCCCAACTCGGTGAAGAGTTCCAGGGCACGGCCCAGGCGGGGGCGGGACTGTTCGTACAGGCCCAGCCGGCCCTCTGCGCGGGCCAGCCCGCGCAGGCCGCGGGCCTCCCAGGCGGGATCGGCCAGCCGCAGTGCCGACTCGAGCGCGGTGCGGTGGGCGGCAGCGTAGTCGTGCCAGTGGCCCCGCCGGTCGAAGAACGGTTCAAGGGACCAGGTGAGCAGGCACGCGAGCCGGTCGCGACCGGAGTGTGCGGCCGCGTCGATCAGGGAGAGCAGGACCGGGTACTCGGCGGTCAGCCAGGTCAGCGCCTGCTGGTCGTTGGCGAGGGGTTCGGCGGCTACTCCCGCCGGTGGCTGCTCCGGTGGCAGGGAATCCGCGTGCGGCGTGAGGAGCAGGTCGGCGGTGTGGGCGGTGTGCAGGTAGTACGCGTACAGCCGGTCCGTTGCCGCCAGGCGCTCGGCCTCGGGGTGCTGGGCGTGTACGAGTTCGGCGGCGTGAGCGCGCAGCAGGTCGTGGAAGGCGTACCGACCGGGGGCGTGCTCGCCGATCAGGTGGACGTCGGCGAGTTCGGTGAGGAGCTGCCGAGCCTCTCGCGCCGGGAGCCCCGCGAGCGTGGCCGCAGCCGGTACGGAGAAGTCCGGGCCCGGGTGCAGGGCGAGCAGCCGGAAGAGGCGGGCCGCCCCGGGCGAGACGGCGCCGGACGACCAGGAGAAGACCGCGCTGACGTTCGCGGACGCGTCGGTCCGGCTGAAGGCGTCGAGGCTTCCGTGCGTCGCCCGCAGTTCGGCCGCGATGGCGGACAGCGGGAAGTGGGGATGGGCGGCGGCACGGGCCGCGACACAGGCCAGGGCGAGCGGCAGCCCGGCGCACAGGGCGGTGATCTCGGCCACCGCCCCGGACTCGCCGTCCAGCCGCTCGGCGCCCAGCCGGCGGGCGAGGAACACCCGGGCCTGCTCGGCGTCGAGCGGGCGCAGGGTCAGCGCATGCGCTCCATGCGCGGACACCAGCCCCGACAGCTGATTGCGGCTGGTGACGATGGTCAGGCAGCCGGGGGTGCCGGGCAGCAGCGGTCGTACCTGATCGGTGTCACGCGCGTTGTCCAGCAGGACCAGGAATCGTCTGCGGGCCAACAGTCCGCGGTAGAGCGCGGCTTGGGCGTCCACCCCGTGTGGGACGCGTTCGGGCGGTACTCCCAGTGCGTCCAGGAACAGGCGCACGGCTTCGCCCGCGCTCATGACCGCTCCGGACGGGTCGTAGCCCCGGAGATTGACGTAGAGCTGTCCGTCGGGGAAGCGGTCGGCGACCCGATGGGCCCAGTGCACGGCGAGAGTGGTTTTGCCGATGCCCGCCATGCCGGCGATGGCGCTGATGACCACCGTCTCGGCGGGCCGCCCGTCATGGCCCGTGAGCAACGCCAGCGCCGCGTCCAGCTCGGCGCGGCGACCGGTGAACGTCGGTAGGTCATGGGGCAGTTGGGCAGGAGGCGTTGCAGACGCTGTCGGTGGAGTGGGGGTGTCGGAGCCGGTTCCGGCGGCACCGGGCCCGGTCGCGGGCGCGTCCTGTAGCGCCGCATGATGCGCTTCGCGCAGTTCCGCGCCCGGGTCGATGCCCAACTCCTCGGCGAGCCGGGAGCACGCCCCTTGATACGTGCTCAGGGCCTCGGACCGACGCCCGGTGGCCGCCAGGACGAGGATCAGCCTGGCCAGCAGCGGTTCGTCCAGCGGGTTGCGGGCGGCGGCTTCCCTGAGTTCGGGCAGTACGGCGCCCGGGACGCCGGCGCGGAGCGCTGCGTCGGCGGCCTCCTGCACGGCCGCGAGACGTTCGCGGTCGACCGAGACGAAGCCCGCGCGCTCGTGAATTTCCGGGGGAAGCCCGGAGGCAACCGGCCCCTGCCACAAGGACAGCGCCTGGGTGAGGAGTTCGACAGCCCGCGCAGGTGACTCGTCCGCGGCCCGCCTGGCCTCGTCACGGAGCCGGCGGAATCGAAGGAGGTCCAGGGAATCGCTGTCGGCCGCCCATCGGTAACCGCCCGCTTCCCGGATCAGCCAGCGGCCGGCGGCCCGGGCGGGCAGCCCGGGCTCGACAAGTCGGCGCAGTGACCCGACATGACGGCGAATGACGTTGACGGCGCTGTGGGGAGGGTGCGGTCCCCAGAGCACGTCGACGATCTCGCTCACGGAGACCGGCTGTCCCGCCCGCACCAACAGCAGTGCCAGCAGGGCCCGTTCCTGAGGGCTCCCCAGAGCCAGATCCGCCCCCGCCCGCTGTGCCCGGATCGGCCCGAGGACCGTGAATGTCAACGGCTCCAGCGGCACTTCGTCTCCCTCAAAACTTCACAACTATCACCATTACCTTACGTGGTCCGGCTGTCGACGTTCGAAGGATCGCCTTCACGCGGACTCGGTGCCGCCAGGTGTTGCTCAAGTCTGGCTCGATGTCGGCTTTACTCCGTACACACTGACTTGCCGATGCCTTGACGATCCGTTCCGTGGACGTTCAACCAGCGGTCCCTGCCTGGGTTGTGTGCCGCGCCTAAGTTCCTTCACTGTTGCGAAAGAAGGGGCTCATGGACACACTCCTCGCAATCCGGGCTCGCGGGATCACCAAGTGTTTCGGCGACGTCGTCGCACTCGACGGCATCGATCTGGATGTGACGCAGGGGCAGATCCACGGCTTGGTCGGGCCGAACGGCGCAGGGAAGACGACATTGCTCGGCCTCCTGCTGGGCCTGGCCGTCGCCGACAGCGGCCGCCTCGAGATCCTGGGTACGCCGGTCGGGCGGGCGCTCGCCGCCCCCGACGGTGTCGCCGGCTTCGTGGACGGGCCCGGACTCTACCCCTCGCTCACCGCCAGGCAGAACCTCGCCGCGCTGGCCGCACTTCGCGGCAGCGACGCGCGGACAACGGGAATTGACGATGTGCTCGACCAGGTCGGGCTCACCGATGTCGCCGACGACCGGACCCGCGGATTCTCCCTCGGCATGCGCCAGCGGCTCGGGCTCGCCGCCGCCCTGCTCACCAGGCCCCGGCTGCTCGTGCTCGACGAACCTGCCAACGGCCTCGACCCGGCCGGCAAGAAACACGTACACGGTGTCCTCACCCGGCTCGCGGCGGACGGAACCGGCGTCGTGCTCTCGAGCCACCGCATGGACGACCTCGAGGCACTGTGCTCCGAGGTCACCATCCTCGCCACCGGACGGGTCGTCTTCTCCGGCCCGCTGAGCAAGCTGGCCGCCGAGAACCGTGAACTCGACTACCGGTTGGTCACCTCCGACCCGCAGGCCGCCCGCCGGGTGGCCGTCGACACCGCCGGGATCCGCGTCATCGACGACGCCGGGGCACGGCATGACGCAGAGCGGCTCGTTGTGCGCGCGCTGGTGCCCGCCCTCGACGAACTGGTGGTGGCTCTCGTACACGCGGGCATCGCGGTGCGCGAGCTCACCCCCGTGGTGTCACCGCTCGAGGCCGCGTTCCTCGCCCTCACCGAGCAGCAGGAGCAGGCGGACCAGCAGGAGCAGCACGAGCGGCAGGAGGCCGGCAGATGACCGCGACCGTAGTCAACGACCGCGTCAACGACCGCGCTGCCGCTGCCGGCCGCGTCTCGGTGCCGCGCGGCTACCGCTTCGAGCTGGTCAAGCTGGTTTCACAATGGCGGATCCGCTTGCTGCTCCTCGCCTGCTGGATCGCACCGGCGCTCTTCGTCGCCGCGGTGAGCCGGCAGAGCACGCTCCCCACCGATACTCTCTTCGGTCGCTGGATGCACGCCACGGGGTGGGCCGGACCGCTGGTGATGCTCGGTTTCGCGGGCACCTGGGCGCTCCCGCTGCTGACCTCGGTGGTCGCCGGCGACGTGTTCGCCTCCGAGGACCGGCTCGGTACCTGGCGCCACCTGCTCGTGGCGGTCCGCTCGCCTCGACGGATCTTCGTGGCGAAGTCACTGGCCAGCCTCACCGTCATCCTGCTGCTCGTGGCCGGGCTGGCCTGTTCCAGCACCGTCGGCGGGGTCGTGGCGGTCGGCAACCAGCCCCTGGTCGGCCTCGACGGCCACCTGCTGGCGCCTTCGGACGCCGCCGGGAAGGTCCTCCTCGCCTGGGTCTGTGTGCTCGCCCCGACCCTGGCCCTCGCCGCGATCGGACTGCTCGGGTCGGTCGCGCTGGGGCGGTCCCCGATGGGACTCCTGCTGCCCGCGCTCGTCGCGCTCGCGATGCAGCTCGCCCAGATGCTGCCTCTGCCCGTCGCTGTACGCCTCGCCCTGCCCAGCTACGCCTTCATCGCCTGGAACGGTCTGTTCACCAGCCCCACGCAGCTCGGGCCGCTTGTGATCGGCATCGTTGTCAGCCTGGTGTGGGCCGTGCTCGCGACCGCGCTGGCCTACCTGCTGTTCCTGCGGCGCGACTTCACCAACCTGACCTACGACGGCTCCGGGCGCCGCGCGATCACCACTGGACTCCTGCCGCTGGCCGGACTGGTCGCCCTCACGGTCGCGGTCGTCGCCGTGGCGACCCCGTCCGTGGGTTCCGGAATCCAGCAGAACAAGGTGCAGCGATCGGTCGCCACGGCATTCGCCCACCTCTATCGCACGCAGACCGAGCAGCTCAACCGCCCCGACGTCACCGAGGCGCAGCTGCGGGCCACGGCGGCATGCAACAAGGGCGCCGGCCATCTCGCCGCCGAGGGGCCGGGCAATGACTGGCGTTGCGTCGTCTCCTGGCATCTCCCCGGCGTCGAGGCCACAGGGCAGGCCATCTACCAGCTCGACGTCACCGCCGACGGACGGTTCGTGGCCGATGGCGACGGACCGAAGGAAGTGAACGGCTACTTCCTGGTGCGGACCCCGATCGGGGACGCACCGAACCCGCTCTGGCAGTTCGACGGCAACGTCGAACTGCTCTCCACCCCACCCCCGAAGGGATAACTCCATGCAGGTAACACGCCGACGGCGGTGTGTCGAGAAGGAGCATTCCGGCTTTCTCGGCAGACGCATGGGCCGCCGTATTCCCCTGCTGACGACGGGCACCACCGCGGTCGCCCTGGTCGCGGCCGGCACCGCTTTCGCCCAGACGAACCAGTTCGGCACCGACCAGGTCGGCCAGATCACCGATCAGGGCCAGGTCATCTCCAGCGACCAGTACATCGCCCCGTACGGCGACCGCCTCGTCGTCAACAACGGCAAGATCATGTCGTCCTCGGTCAGCCCGGACGGCACCCACCTCGCGGCCTCGGTCACCGACGGTGGGATGGCGCTGTCCGTCGTGGACCTGAAGAACTGGAAGGTGCAGCAGCTCGTCGGCACCTCCGCGTCGGCCAACCTGCGCATCAGCAGCAACTCCGTGGGCCAGGAAGGCCCCACGTACTCGCCCGACGGTTCGCAGCTGTGGCTGGGCCAGACCGACGGCTACACCAAGTTCACCGTGAACCCGGACGGCAGCGTCGCCGGCCCGACATCCATCAAGATCCCGGCGGACGGGACCAAGCACGCTCTGGTGGGCGAGGCGGTGTTCTCGCCCGACGGCTCCACCGTGTACTCCGCCGTCAACGGCCAGAACCGCGTGGTCGCCCTCGACGCGGCGACCGGGACCATCAAGCAGAGCTGGGCCGTGGGCAACGCCCCGCGTGACATGGTCGAGGTCGGCACCAAGCTCTACGTCAGCAACGAGGGCGGACGTCCGGCGAAGCCGGGCGACACCACCATCAACTCGTACGGCACCCAGGTGCCGGCCAGCCCGGTGACCGCTGCCACCACCACCGGCACGGTCAGCGTCATCGACCTGGCGAAGCCGGATGCCGCCGTCGGAAGCATCAACGTCGGCCTGCACCCGACCGCCCTGTACGCCAAGAAGGGCGCGGTGTTCGTCACCAACACCGCCACCAACGACGTGTCGGTCATCAACACCACCAGTGACAAGGTCGTGCAGACCATCGCCACCCAGCCGTGGCCGGAGGCGTCGGTGGGCTACGAGCCCGACGCGGTGACGCTCACCGACGACGGTCACCTGCTGGTGACGCTCGGCCGCGCCAACGCGGTCGCCGTCTACCGGTACACGAGCCCGCAGGAGCCGGTCAGCTATGTCGGCCTGCTCCCGACGGACTACTTCCCCGCGGAGATCACAGCCGCCGGCAACCAGGTGCTGGTCTCCAACACCCGTGGCATCGACGCCCGCCGTCCCACCACCAGCGGCGGCCACGGCACCCACGACACGACCTCGAGCGTGCAGCGGTTCACGCTGCCGGACGACAGCGTCATCAAGTCCGAGACGGCCAAGGTCTTCAAGCAGAACGGCTGGAACGGCGGCTCGGTCGCGCTGACCGAGGGCAAGAGCAACGCGACGCCGGTGCCGGTCCCGGTGCGGCTCGGCGATCCCTCGACGATCAAGCACGTCTTCCTGCTCGTCAAGGAGAACCGGACCTACGACCAGGTCTTCGGTGACGTTCCGGAGGGCAACGGCGACCCGTCGCTGGCGGAGTTCGGCGAGAACGTGACGCCGAACCAGCACGCGTTGGCCGGGCAGTTCGGGCTGTACGACAACACGTACGACATCGGCACGAACTCCGCCGAGGGACACAACTGGCTGATGCAGGCCGACGACCCGGAGTACACCGAGTCCTCGGCCGGTGAGTACGCGCGCAGTTACGACACCGAGGACGACGCTCTCGGCCACCAGCGGACCGGGTTCATCTGGACCGGCGCGCAGGCGGCGGGGAAGTCCGTGCGGGACTTCGGCGAGTTCCAGCAGTTCCTGACCAAGCCGTCGGACGCGAGCTGGCAGAACCTGTACTGCGACGCCAAGAACATGGACGCGACCGGGCAGGACACCGCCTACACCCTGAACTCGTCCTCGCCGATCCCGTCCCTCAACGACGTGTCGGTGCACGGCTTCCCGAAGTTCGACACCAGCATCCCGGACATCTACCGGGAGCAGATCTGGAAGCAGGACTTCGAGAAGAACGGCCCGGCGAACCTGAACATGTTCTGGCTCTCCAGCGACCACACCGGTGGTCCGGCGAACGCCGCCGCACAGGTCGCGGACAACGACCTCGCGACCGGCAGGATCGTTGACGAGATCTCGCACAGCAAGTACTGGAAGGACTCGGCGATCTTCGTGGTCGAGGACGACTCCCAGGCAGGCCTCGACCACGTCGACGGCCACCGCGCCCCGATCCAGATCATCAGCCCCTGGGCGCAGCACGGCACCGTCGACAACCACTACTACTCACAGATCACGATGATCCGGACCATCGAGCAGATCCTCGGGATCCACCCGATGAACCAGAAGGACAGCGCGGCCAGCCCGATGCGTGGGGCGTTCACCCAGCACGCGGACCTCACGCCGTTCAAGACGCTGCCCAACCGGACCTCGCTGACCGCGGGGCTGGCGACCCCGCCTGCCTGCGGCGTGGACACTCCGGCACCGCAGGACCCGAGTGCGGCCGCCGTGCCGTCGGTGAAGGTGCCGGCGGACAAGCAGGCGCTCGCGGCGCAGTGGGAGGCCTGGAAGTCGAAGCAGCGGCTGACCGGGCCCAACGCCGTGCCCGACTTCGCGAACCCCGCGCAGATGAACCACTTCACGTGGTACCAGACGCACGACTGGAAGAAGCCGTACCCCGGCGAGAGCAAGATCTTCGCACCGGAGGACGTACCGGGCGCCTACATCCCGTCACCGGAATCCGACGGCTGACGCAGGCTGATCGCTGATCGCGTCGAGAGGTCCCTGACCGACGTCACCGCCGGCCAGGGACCTCTCCTGTCCCGGAGGAGTCGGGGTCCACGCGGGACTTGCCGGGGTCTGCCGGCCGACCGGCCGGCATCCCAGCGCGAAGCGAATCGACGGCCATTGACTCTCAGGCCTTGTGCGCGTTGGTCATGGCGGCAGCATGGCGCGCACGGGCGGCGACTTTGAAGACCTCCCGTAGCTGCTCGCCGCGCGCCCCGCGGGTCTTGACGGCGTGACAGTTGGGGCACAGAGCGATCATGTTGGCAGGATGGTCGAGTCCCTCAAGGGCGAGATCGTGGATGTGGTCGACTTCGAGTATCGGCTCCCCGGCCGGAGTCTGCTCTGCGAAGCCTGGATTGCCGCATTCCGGGTTCTCGCAGCGTCCTGAGGAACGCTCGATGACCAAGGCGCGCGCCTCCCGTGACCGCTGGGGTCGGGTCATGGTGGACGTTCCTCGCCGGCGGCCGCGGCCGGCCTGTGCGAGCTCCAGCGCCCTGACTCTGCGCTCATAGCTGCTTGACCCCCCGTGCGGCGTGCTTCCGGGGCGACTACGGGAGTCGACGTCCCCGGTGGGCTGCGGAGACTTCACCGGCTGCGGAGACATGGCAGGACGTGGCTGCACGACCCGTCGAGTCGGACTCTTGGGCTCTGCGCTCTTGGACGGCAAGGCTGCCGGCGTGGCCGTGCGGTCAAACAGTCCAGCGGCTGGATCCGTGGGTGCAGGGAGATCGGACTGGAAGTCCTTCACTATGTGCCTGATGAACAGGTTCTGGGTGGACGAGGCCCAGGAAGTGGCTTCGGCACGTGCAACGCTGCGCTTGCTCCACGAAGCTCCCTGGACAACATCGCCCCGCTGCACGTGGGTTCGGGCTTGATTGACCTGCGCCCATGACATCTTGCCCGGATAGAAAGCCGCGATGGTCTTGTTGGGGACGTCCCATTGCAGGGTGAGGCGCATCTTGCGTGCCAGGGCAGCACGGTCTGCGTAAAGTTGCTCGAAGGCTCTGGCCGCGGCGACGGAATGTCGCTTGCGCATCCGGAACTCCACGAGCAACTTGCCCCTCCGGAAGCTCAGAAGACACGCGCCGTCGGCCAGCGACTCCAGAACGGCGCTCTGAGCTCCATTGACTGTCTTGGGGCGGTGTTGGAGGACGCGGCGGAAAAAGGCACGGCGTCCGGTCTCGTTAAGCATGCTCCCCCAGTGAACGTTGCTCGCCGCCTCCCCAACAGGGATTCCAGCCCTGGCTTCCGGGGCCTCTGGCTCGCTGACGGCGGGGCAACTGAAGGACAGGGCGACTCGATCCACTGCGGCCGAGGGCGAGGCGAGGCCGACCGGGTGGCACACGAGTGCGGGGTAGAGGACCAGGATATGCCCGATGCACTCGACCGACTGGCGGCGATCGGCTCCTTGCAACGGTGGTCGGTCTGTCCGGACACCGGGCCAGAAAGTCGTAGTCGAACTGGGCATTGTGGGCGACCAGGACCCGGTCCTGGAGCATGGCCCCGACCCGACCGGCAACCTGGTCGAAGGTCGGCGCACCCTGCAGCCGCTCGGCGGTCAGCCCGTTCCCCGCGCGATCTGGTGCGCATGTGGTGCGGCCGTGATCACCCGCGTTGGAACCCGATGTCACCTGAACACGCAGACGATGCGCCCAAAGTCTTCGATCTGCTGCTGTTGTTCGTTGGGACGAGGTGCGTGCTCGTCGTCTCCACACTTGAGGACTGTTCCGTCGTCTCCTTCAAATACGGAGACAACTCCTCCGTGATGGCTACAGGCTCCATGGCGGCCGATGGAGTCTGACGGCCACCCGTCTGCGCACTCGTAGCCCTGATACGTCCAGTGAACTGGCGCGTTCGTGGCGGATGGAGTTCCAGAACTGACAGGCGGATCCTCGTCAGCATCGTTCCACCCGCTGAGTTGGGCTGTGACCGGGAGGACGACGAAGATCCCTACGCCGATAAGGCCTGCTAGGGAGTAGGCCACCACCCGAGCTACCCGCCACGCGCGGCTCTCGACGAGCCTTTGTAGGAGACTACGCACTGAAGACTTCTAGCGCAGCAAGAGGTTGTGGTGAGCCTCTTCGCCAGCACTGGCAGCAACCCTTCAGAGTCTCATGCGTGTGCTGCAGGTCGTGGTGTCCAGCATCAGCGCATACCCACCAACACGCTTTCCAACTGTGGTGGTGGGGTGGTGGAGAGCGTACAGGGACGTTCGCCTGGGTTCATGGTCGTCCAGTCGTGGGAGCTGCTACCACCATCGGCCTCGTCTGAACGTCCGTGAACGGCCCTGAATGAGACGGAAACTGAGACGGGCTGCCCCTCCCGCTCGTACTGCCGTCCAGTGGCCTGAATCGACAACCGAGGACTCGGTAGGGTCGGAGTTGAAGCTATTGGGTCGTCCCTGGGGTGACGGTACGGGAGAGGCGCTGAGCACAGGTGCCCGTCTTCTCGCCTCGGCGTACGTCTCAACGAACTCGTCGCCCATCACCTCGGGGCGGAGCACTTCTCACCCGGCCCACAACCATCTGTGTAGTGGAAGAGTTGGACACGCTGCGCCCTCCCACCGGTCGGCGGGATCATCTGTCCATGGATCTTCAAGGAGTGGGAGCGCTCGCCGCGGCTGGCGTGGCATTGCTCAGCGTCCCTGCCACGCTGCTCGTGGGCCGATGGCAGACGAGGGCGGCGCTCCAGACAGCGCAGGCCGCGATGAGGCAGGCAGACGCCACTTATCGGGCCGCACTGGACTCTGTACGCGCACAGGGCCTCAACGAGCACGAGCAATGGAGACGTGGCATCCGGCGAGACGCCTACGCCGCCCTGCTGCAAGCCGTCCTGAACTACAAAGAGCAGGCGAGCAACGTGTTCTCTCAGGGCGCCACCGATCCGCATCAGGCACCGGATGCCATCGCCGCTTCCAAGCCGCTGGCGGCCGACATGACACACAAGAATCTGGTGGTGAGACTGGAGGGCCCGGACGAGGTGTCCAACGCTGGGCAAGCTCTGGTGGACGCTGTCGAGGGCCTCATGCAGGTGTGCCGCACCTGGGCGAACACGGCTCTCACCCGAACGCTGCTCGACGAGTGTCGCGCGAGCCATCCGCACGAAGTGGAGCGAATCGCGGATCTGGGCGCAACCTTCCGTGTTAGGAACTACTGGCACCAGATCGGATCTCCGGATATGCCGAACGAAGCGGACGAGATCTTGAGTGAACTCCGTTCCCTACTGCGCACCATCGGCCTACTTGGACGGATGCCCTTGCTGCTGACCCAGCAGGAGCCGGGCGCCTACGGGGACGCATCGTCCGCTCTTGAGACCGCCATCGGCGACTTCATCGCGTCGACCCGGACGGCATTGCACGCCGAGCCGCAACCGATCAGTGATCCCTACGCCCCTGCCTGACGCGGGGCTAACCGGCCGGTCATCGAGCTAGGCGCGCATATGCCTGGCAGCCCCCGCCGCGCCGTAGCCCCGCTGCCATGCCGTCGACCACAGCAGACGCGCCCGCCGAACCGTGACGTCGGAACGGGTGCGCTCTCAGCTTGGGAATGTGTCCTGAGCTGACCTGCGCACAGCGATGATCCGCGCAGTCACTCCGGTTCGGCCGTGATCACCGCTGTCTCTTCCGGCGCCGCGACACTTGCCGTGCCGTCGGCCGTGGCGAAGGGCTCCCGACCGGGCTGCCGTGCGCCGACGCATGCGAGGGTGAACGTGGCGGTCACGGCCAGGACGACAACGGCGGCTCCCGAGAGCAGGAAGGCGTTCGCGACTCCGGCGAGGGTGATGGCGGTCGAGGCCACAAAGGGGGAGATCGCCAGGGCTCCTGCCACCCCGGCCTCCCACAGGCCAAGCGCCTTCGCCAGATGATGGCTCGGTATGCGCTGCTGCACCAGTGCGATCAAGGGAATGTCCGTGAGGGCCGAGGCCAGCCCCGTCGCGGTCAGGAGAACCGCCGCCACGGCGGGGGAGGTGACCGTTCCCAGCGGAGCCCGGAAGATCCCGAGCAGGGCCCACGCCAGCACCGCGGCCAGTGCGAGCCTGCGGATGCGCAGGCCGGCCAGGAGCAGGGCGCCCACCACTTCGGCGACCCCGGCGACGCCGAGCAGCAGGCCGTACTGGCCGCCCTGTCCCACGACCGCGACAAGCCCGACGGTCAGGAAACCGTTGGTCAGGGCGAGGGCGAGCACGAAGGTCACTATGACCACGAGTACGTCGGGAGCGGCCCGCACGGCCCTGAGCCCGGCGCTGAGATCGGACCACAGCCCCGTCTGACCGCTGGTCGGGGCGGGGCGGGTCACGCGGATGGCGGCCACAGCGGCCGCCGAGCCCAGGAAGGTGAGTCCGTTCACCACCAGCGCCGACTGCAGCGAGCCGAAGGCCAGCAGCGGCGCGAGCATCAGCGGGCCGACGAAGAAGGCGGCCCGGAAGGCGACTTGCAGCAGTCCGTTGGCCTGCTGGAGGCGGTCGTCCGGCACGATCTGCGGGACGATGGCGTTGCGGGCCGGGGCGAACAGGGCGCCGATCAGCGCCAGCAGCGCCGTGGTCGCCACGAGCAGCGGCAGGTTCAGCAGGTCGAGGGAGAGCAGGACCAGAGCCACGGCCACCACGGCGACCCGGGCCAGGTCGGTGGCGATCATCAGCTTCCGGCGGTCGCGGCGGTCGGCGTACGAGGCGACGACGAAGGTGGCCACGAACGCGGGCGCGAACGCGGAGACGCTGACCAGGGCGACGGCCGTGGGGTCCTTCGTCAGTGACCAGGCCAGCCAGGCGGTCGCGGCGGTGTACAGGCCGTCGCCGAAGCGTGAGATGCCCTGACCGGCGAAGAGAAGCAGGAAGTTGCGGTCCTTCAGCAGTGACATGCGGCCACTGTCGGGGCCCGTCGGGCCCCTGATCCACTTATTAGGCAGATGGCTAATCAGTCGTGCTCAGTCACCTCGCCGTCGCCGTGCAGGAAGCTCTCCAGGCTGGGGGTCAGGCCCGCCACCTGTCCGGGCGCAAGCCGATACAGGACGTAGTAGCCCTCGCGACGGCGCTCCAGCAGGCCCGCGTCCGCCAGCACCCGCAGGTGCTTGGACAGGGCGGCCTCGCTGACGCCGACGAGCGGGGCCAACTCCTGCGTGCTGCGCGGGCGTTCGGCGAGCAGTCGCAGGGCGCGCAGCCGGGTGTCGTCGGCGAGCGCGCGGAGTGTGCCGACGAGCCTGGTCGGCGGAATCCTCGGGCGGGCTTCCCGGGCGATCGAGGAGACGGGGAAGACGAGACCGAGGGGCCACGGACCGTCGCAGTTGACGCGCACGTGCGGCCACACATAGGCGCTGGGGGCGAGTACGAGCGTGTCGTCCGGGCCGATGGCGACCTCGTGGTCGTGCGGCCGCTCCAGCCAGAAGCGTTCGGCCTGCCGGTCGCTGCGCACCTCCGGCCACAGGCCACGGAGCATCCCGTACAGGCCGCGCTGCTCGATCTGGTGTCCGGCCTCACTGACGCCGGCGGCGAGTTCGGGTTCGAGCCGTGCCCATTCCTCCTCGAACGCCTCCCGCCAGTAGCGCTCCAGCATGCTCAGGAACCGTTCGAGCAACGCGCGGGGATCGTCGAGGAGCATCGCGGCCATCGCTTCGTCGCTTTCCCGTGCGAGGCGCTCCCGCAACAGGTCGCGTACCTCCGGTTCGTCCAGCACGTGCGGATCCCTGCCCTTGCCGCCGCCCGGCCAGGGCGTGAGCAGGGGGACGGCGAACTCCAGGCGGACCAGCTCCGGATCCGCCCCGCGCAAGCCGGCCAGTTCGTCTTCGAAGTCCGCCAGTCCGCCGGTCGGCTGCGGAAAGAGAAACTCGGGGAAGTACGAGCGCACCGCGTAGGAGAACGCCTCGATCTCCCGCTTCAGCGCCGGGGACAGCTTGCGCATCGCACGCACCCAGCCGTGCTGGACGGGGTGGTGCTTGGGCTCCACCAGCACATGAAGACTCAGTACGGCTTCCATCGTCGGCGAGTAGGCGAACCCCACCCGCTCCGCACCACCGGCAGGGACCCGGAACACGATCGTCATGACCCGTCATCCTTGCCTCACGGCATCCGCGACGGGAGCCGCGCCGCGCCGCGTTCTCAGCCTTCGGCCTACACCGATGTTGTGAGCGTGTGCAGGACGGCGTCGGCCATGGCGCGTTCGCCGCGCTCGTTGGGGTGGACGGCGGCCGCGTCGCTGTCGGAGATGAGGGGTTCGATCCAGCGGGTGCCGCGTCCGCGCAGACGTCGTGACCCTCGAGGGGCGTGTAGGTGTCGACGTAGTGGGCTCCAGCGGCTTCGGCGCGCTGCTTCAGCATGGCGTTGAGCTGTTCCTCCTTCTCGCGCAAGTAGTTCACGTCGCCGGGCGTGATGAGCAGTTCGCGGCCGCACTTCGACGTCGGAGGGCAGGATCGCGGGGTAGCCGACGACGTAGACCTCTGCCTCGGGGGCGGCGCGTCTACGACAACCGGAACACGCGTCTGACGAAGTGGCTGAACGACGGGATCCCGCCCGCCCAGGTGGCCGAGTGGGCCGGGAACAGCGTTGCGGTGCTCCTGGCGACCTACGCCCGCTGTGTCGAGGGCCAGCTGCCCGACCTGAAGAGGCGGCTCGAAGCTGCCGGAGATCTTCCCGAGCGGCCGTCCGCCGACTGACCTCACGACCGCAGAAACTTCGACACGTATTCGACACGGCCACCCGCAAGAACCCGGTAACAGCCGGACAGCCCCGGAGCCCGCCCTTGATCATCAAGAGGGCGTCCGGGGCTTCGCCGTGTCGGCTGGCATGCAACCTGACCAGCAAAAAGCCCTCCCATAAGGGAGGGCGGAGACTTGCGCCCCCCGGCAGCACTCGATCCTGCGGCCAAGCGCTTAGAAGGCGCCTGCCCTGTTGGCCGGTCTGGGACACGGGCCCCGGGCGGTGCCATGGCGGCAGGATCAGACGGTTTCGTGCAGCGCTTCGGCGGTGGCCGTGGAGGTGATGCCGGCGACGGGTCCCTGATAGAGGATCTGCCCGCCGTGCTTCCCGGGACCGGGGCCGAGGTCGATGATCCAGTCCGCCCGTCGGATGACGTCGAGGTTGTGCTCGATCAGCACGACGGTGTGACCGTGGTCCACCAGGCCGTCGAGGTGGCTCAGCAGGGTGTCGATGTCGCGTAGATGCAGGCCGGTGGTGGGCTCGTCGAGGATGTAGAGGGCCGGGTCGGTGGAGTCCCGGAGCTCCTTGGCGATCTTCACGCGCTGGCATTCACCTCCGGAGAGAGACGTGAGGGGCTGGCCGAGCCGGAGGTAGCCCAGGCCGACCTCGTCGAGGTGGCGCAGCGCCTTCGTGACCGTGTGATCGGAGAGCCGGTCGATGGCGTCGGTGACCGTGAGGTCGTCGATGTCGGCGAAGGACAGCCCGTCGACCCGGTACTGCAGGACCTCGGGCGTGAACCGGCGCCCCTGGCAGGTCTCGCAGACCGTCTCCTGATCCTCCATGAACGCCAGGTCGGTGGAGACGATCCCGAGGCCCTTGCACTCGGGGCAGGCGCCCTCGGAGTTGGCGCTGAACAGGCTGGCTGGGACCTGGTTGTGACGTGCGAAAACCTTACGGATGGGGGTCGCGATCCCGGTGTAGGTGATGGGGGTCGAGCGGCGGTTGGTGCTGACCGGTTTCTGGTCGATCACGACCGCGTCGTGCTGGGTGACGAGTTCGCTCGCGAGACTGGATTTCCCGGAGCCGGCCACGCCGGTGAGCACGGTTGTCACGCCCGTCGGAATGTCCACGGTCACGTTCTTGAGGTTGTTGCGCGTGGCGTCGGCCACGGTGATGTGTCCCCGTGGCGTCCGCGGATCGTCCTTGATGGGCCGGCGCTGTGACAGCGCCGCCGTCGTGGCGGTGCCGGCCGTGCGGAGGCCACGGAAGCTGCCCTGGTAGACGAGCGTTCCGCCGTGCGCGCCCGCGAGGGGCCCGACCTCGATGATCTGGTCGGCGATGGCCATGACGGCGGGGTCGTGCTCGACCACGAGGACGCTGTTGCCCTTGTCCCGGAGCTGCTTGAGCAGCTCGGTCATGGAGGAGATGTCGTGGGGGTGCAGTCCGACGGTGGGTTCGTCGAATACGTAGAGCATCTCGGTGAGGCTGCTGCCCAGGTGCTTGACGGTCTTGATCCGCTGGGACTCGCCGCCCGAGAGCGTCGTGGTGGCGCGGCCGAGGTGGAGGTAGCCGAGCCCGATGGTGATCATCGCCTGGAGTCGTTCCGTCAGCGCGGCCACCACCGGTGCCACGGCCGCGTCGGTCACGCCCGTCATCAGCTCCGCGAGCTCATCGACCTCCATCCGCGCCATCTCGCCGATGGTGTGGTCGAGCACCGTGGCCGCCCGGCTCGCCTCGTTGAGACGGTCCCCGCAGCAGTCCGTGCACACCTTGGAACGGGTGAACTTGGCGAGGGCTTCCTTCTTGCGATCGTTCATGTCGTCGGAGGTGCGCAGGTAGATGCGCTCGAACCGCTCGACGACGCCCTGGTAGCCCTTGGGCAGCCGGTTCGCCAGCGACCCGGCGGACCCGATGCCGTACAGCAGCGCGTCCCGCTCGGTCCGGCCCCAGTGGCGCAGCGGCTTGTCGACGTCGAAGACGCCGATGTCGGCGAAGTTCGTGTACCAGTAACCGTTGACGGCGAACCCGGGCAGCAGGACGGCGCCCTCGCGCAGCGACCTGTCCGGGTCGATGAAACGGTCGACGGCGCTGGCCACGACCTCGCCGATGCCCGAGCAGGTGGGGCACATGCCGGCCGGGTCGTTGAAGGAGAAGTGGCTGGACTCGCCGACGTGCGGTGTGCTCACCCGGGAGAACAGCAGCCGGAGGTAGGTCCAGGTGTCCGTGATCGTCCCGACCGTGGAGCGGGCGTTCCCGCCCAGGCGCCGCTGGTCGATCACCACCACCGGGGAGAGCCCCTCGATCGCGCGGACTTCGGGGCGGGTCCACTTCGGCAGCCGGTTGCGGATGTAGGGCGGGAACGTCTCGTGCAGCTGGTAGCCCGCCTCCGCTGCGATCGTGTCGAACACCAGCGACGACTTGCCCGAGCCCGACACGCCGACGAAGACCACGACTTGTGAGCGGGGCACGTCCACGTCGAGGTCTTGCAGGTTGTGGGTACGGGCTCGCCTGATCCGGATCCTTTGGTTGGACATATTCGGGACCGTACTGCGAGATGTGGACGGAAAGTGGCCGCGACTGTCTGCGACGATGCGGTCATGGCCGACGTCATGCAACGCATCCTCGCTCTGCTGGTCGTGCTGCAGTCGGGCAAGACGTTCACGGGTGAGGAGCTGGCGGCCCGGCTGGACGTCCCCCCGCGCACCCTGCGGCGCGACATCAACCGGCTCCGCGGCTACGGATACCCGGTCGAGGCGCAGCCAGGCCCGGGCGGCTACTACCGGCTCACGGCCGGGCGGGCCATGCCCCCGCTGCTCCTCGACGACGACGAGGCCATCGCGACCCTCCTGGGCCTGGCCGCCCTCGGCGCGACCGGCAACGCGCGCGAGGGCAGCGTCGACGACGCGGCGATCCGCGCCTACGGCAAGGTCGATCAGTACCTGCCCAAGCGGCTGCGCCCCCGCGTGGCTGCGCTGCGCACCAGTCTGGAGACGACGCCGACGCCGACGCCGAGCATCAGTGCGGAGACGATGAGCACGCTCGCCGAAGCGATCACGCACGAGCGCGTCGTGACGTTCCATTACGTCGGCGCGAACGGGACGGCCACCTCGCGCAGGGTCGAGCCCTATCGCCAGATCCACCTGCTCCTGAGGTGGTACCTGCTGGGATGGGACACCGACAAGGAGGACTGGCGCGTGTTCCGCATCGACCGCGTCAGTGAACTCCAGGCGCAGAGCAGGACGTTCGCACCGCGCGCGCTGCCCGCGGGGACCGGCGTCGACTACCTCCGCCAGGGCATCAACAGAAAACGGCAGCGTGTGGTGGTGACGATCGACGCCCCGATGACGGAGGTGGCGGACGCGTTCGCGCATGAGGACATCGACCTCACGGCGGCCGCCGGAGGCGGGACCCACGCCGTCCTCATGCTCGACTCCTGGCAGTGGCTCCTGCCGCGTCTCGCCTTCCTCGACGCCGACTTCCGCGTCGAGGAGCCCGCGGAGTTCCGCGAGGTGTTGCGGCGGTTCGGCGCCCGCCTCGGCCGTCAGTGACCGGCCGGCCGTCCCGGCGGCGTGCGACATCACGAGCCCGACAGTTCGAGGAGAACCCGGACGGCGGATTCCAGCGCGTAGTTCATGGACCCGCCATTGGGCTCGTGGGAGGTGTGCTCGCCGGCGAAGTGGATCCGTCCCTCCGGGCGCCGTGCGTGCTCCATCAACGCGTGGTGGCCCAGCGCTCCTCACGCGCTCCCCAGCAGCGCACGCTCCATGCAGGGTGTGGGGGCGCGGGTGTGGGCGGTGCGCGTGCATCGGCGGTACGTCCTCAACGAACGGCAGCGCGTGCTTCTCGAACGGCTCGCAGCCGGAGAGAAACCCGGAGCCTGGGCGCCGGGAGAACGGCCAACTCCCTGGCCGCGCCGACGACGCGCGCCGGTAGGGTCGAGGGGCTGGACCGGGCGGTCGTCGGGTCGTTCGTCAGGGCCGCGATCCTCGGTGCGTGGGAAGGGAAGCGGCTGGCCACGAAGGTATCCGGGCACACACTTCAACGGATCTTCGCTCTGGTGCTGCCGGCGGTGGTGGCCTTCATGCTGATCGACGCCGTGCTGTGACAGCCGCCGCGGCAGGCTCTCACGCCAGCGACAGGAACAGTTTCTCCAGCCGGGCGCGCATCGCGTCCGTGTCCTCACCGTTCTTCCGACCGGAGTCCATGTCCGCCACGCACTGCTGCAAGCCGGTCGCGATGATCGCGAAACCGGCCCGGTCGAGCGCGCGGGAGGCCGCGGCGAGCTGCGTGACGACGTCCTCGCAGTCCCGTCCCTCTTCGATCATCCGGATCACGCCGGAGATCTGACCCTGCGCGCGGCGTAGCCGGTTCAGCACGGCCTTCAGGTCTGCGCCCTCAAGTTCCAGTTCCACGATCACTCCTCGAAAAATACCCCTAGGGGTACTATGCGTCCCTGTTCGGGGCGGCGTCGACCATTAAGGATCACATCTGTCACGACCAACACCCGACTTCCGTCACCCTTGGCGCCGTCCGGGCCTGCACCCGGTTGCACGAGCTCACCGTCATCCGACGTCTCTGCTCCAGGGCCTGCGGCGGCAGCGAGCCCGATTGCGAGTGCACGGCCTCCTCTCATATACCCAGTGGGGTATATCGCTCAACCGGTGCCGTTCCGGTTTTGTTCCAGGCAGACGGGCGGCAGCGGGAACCAGCGCATCCGCTCGAAGTCGGCCGGCAGCCCGGTGGGGCCGTCGTCCAGGCGGCCGCGTCGATGGCAAGCAGGCGATGGCCGTACGGTCCGGCGCACGAGCAGCCGCCACGGGCCTGGACGCCGAACAGGTCGTTGAGCAGGGCGACGACATAGTTGTGGTGCAGGTAGGAGTGATCGCCGTGACGGATGCGGAAAGAGATGATGGACAGCCGCCGGGCATGGTGGTTGCCGAGGATCTCGATCCGCGGATTGCTGTCCCAGCGGCCAGAGTCTCCCGCCAGTGGCGCTCCTCGGCGGCCTGGATCGTGTCGGTGCCGACGGCCTGTTTGAGGGCGAAGACCAGCCCGGCGCGGATGGACTCGACGATGGCCGGGGTGCCGCCCTCCTCGCGCGCGACCGGGTCGTCGAGATAGCGGTGACCGAGCGGGTCGACGGAAGCGACGGTGCCACCGCCCGGCGCGGTGGGCACCCGGCTGCGGATCAGTTCGCGGCGTACGACGAGGACACCCGGGGTCTGCGGGCCGCCGACGAACTTGTGCGGTGACAGGAAGAGCGCGCCCTTGTGATCGCTCATGCCGGGCTCGCTTTCCTTCAATCGGATCGGCACGTACGGGGCGGCCGCCGCGTAGTCCCAGAAGGAGAGGGCCCCATGCGCGTGCAGCAGCCGGGCGATGCGGTCGGCGTCGGTCAGGATGCCGGTGACGTTGGAGGCGGCGGAGCAGCTGCCGATGCGCAGCGGCCGGTCGGCGTACTGCCGCAGTCCCGCCTCGAGCCGGGCGAGGTCGATGTGGCCGTCCGGGGCCTCGTCGATGACCATGACGTCGGCGATCGACTCACGCCAGGGCAGCTCGTTGGAGGGATGCTCGTACGGCCCCACGAAGACCACAGGGCGCTCGGCCTCGGGTGGCTGCTCGGGGCGGCGCAGCTCCAGAATGCCGACCAGTTTGTTCACCGCCGCGGTGGCGCCCGAGCCGCAGAAGATCACCAGGTCGCTGCTCGCCGCCCGCCGGGCCGGTGTCCCCGTCCTGGGCCGGCCCCTGCCGCGGCAGGTCGCGGACCGCCCCGTCCGACAACCCGGTGCTCTGACGCCGTCTGGAACTTCTGGGCGACCGGGAGTATCTGCGGATCCTGGAGTGACCCGGACCGGTGTCGAAGTTCAGAAGAAGTGGGAGCTCTTCCGTGACGGGTCGGCGGGCTCGGTACCGCGCTCGGTCAGGCCGGCCTGCAGGAGGAGCAGGCGGGCCAGGTTGCGTGCCTCGTCGGCGGTGAGCGCCGCCCAGACTCCCGGCTCAGCCCCTGGTCCGGACCCACGTCCAGGGTGACCCGGCTGATGGGGCGGTCCGCGGCTGCGAGCCGTAGGCAAGTTACGTCGCTACGTGTCGCGCAGTGGCGCGGTGGTGCCATTGCTCCGCACGGTCTCAGCAGGGATGGGGCGCGAGACAGTCCGCCCGCTTGCGTCGTCCGACGGCGCCGAGGCGTTGCCTGCCCGTTCCGGCGTTCGTCCGTCGGAGCCACACAACATGTACCAGCTGAACACGACCCCCGCCGCCGCGGCCACGGAGGCCCACGTCCAGGGGCTCGTCAGCAGGGTGTGACGCAGGCCGGAGCTGATCTGCCGGCCGAGGACTGACACGCCCATGACGGCGACGAACCAGCCGAAGGACTTGCGCAGGGCGTCCTGCGGGATGCGTCCGGCGAAGCGGCCGCCGATCAGGCTGCCGACGACGGCGGTTGCCGTGACGAGGGCCGCGAACCCCCAGTCGATGTGCACGCTGGCGAGGTAACCGGCCAGGCCCGCGAAGGACTTCATGGAGATGACCAGCAGCGAGGTGCCGACGGCCACGGTCATCGGCAGTCCGCCCAGCAGGGCCAGGGCGGGCACGACCAGGAAGCCTCCGCCCGCGCCGACCAGTCCGGTGATCAGGCCCACGACGATGCCTTCCAACAGTACGTGGAACACGGGCAGTTCGTGGTGGACCTTCTTCGGCTGCCGCTTGCGTCCCCGGATCATGGCGACGGCGGTGGCGATCATCATGAGGGCGAACGCGAGCAGCAGGACGCTGCCGGGGACGAACTCGGCCAGCCGACCGCCCGCGTAGGCGCCGGTCATGCCGGCCAGACCGAACAACAGACCCGTACGCCAGCGGACGCGTCCGGCACGGGCGTGCGAGACGACCCCGGCGGCACTGGTGACGCCGACGACGAACAGTGAGGTGGCGATGGCCTCCTTGGTCTCCATTCCGGCCAGGTAGATCAGGATGGGCACGGTCACGATGGACCCGCCGCCGCCCAGGACGCCGAGGCCGGCCCCGATGAGCAGTGACGCGGCGATGATGACGGCGATCACGACGAATCCCGCAGGGCGGCGACGACGGTGTCGACGTCGGTGCGCGGGCCGCGGTTGTAGGGCAGCTTCGACAGCAGCATGCCCATGGCGCAGGTGTTGGTGAGCGCGGCGATGGCCAGGCCGGCCCCGACGGCCGTACCGATCAGGTGCAGTCCGGGCAGGAACAGGTCCGCGATGCCGCTCACCAGGACGAGGGTGCCGGCGACCAGGCGCACTTGGCGCTCCAGGTCCCAGCGTTCCGGGCCGCGGGTGAGCGGGCCTCCAGCGGTCTCCCACGCCGTGACGCCGCCGTCGAGGACGCGCAGATTGGGCAGTCCGGCTTCAGCCAGGGCCTGTTCGGCCTGGGCGGCGCGGGCACCGGAGCGGCAGATGAGTATGACGTCCTCGTTGAGGTGGTGGAGCAGCTCCGCCCGGTGCTCGCGGAGGGTGTCGAGGGGCACGTTGTAGGAACCGGGGATGTGGGCGGTGCGGAACTCGCCGGGCGTGCGCACGTCCAGCAGGCGCGGGCCCTCCCCGTCCCGGGTCAGGTTGCGCAGAGCGGCGGGATTGAGTCGTGGTTTGTCGGCGTGGGTGGTCATCGGGGCTCCTTGTCGCCTTTGAAGCGTTGTCTTGACGGGGGTGGGCGGCGGCCGATGCCTCGGGGCCGCCCGCCCGGGGGTGGGGTGGATCAGGCGTCGGCCGGTGCGGGCTGGGCGAGCCAGGCGCCGTAGCCGCCGAGCAGGTCGGAGACGTCGGTGCGGCCCTTGTGTCGCAGCAGGCTGGCGGCGATGGAGGAGCGGTGGCCGCCCGCGCAGTGGACGACGAGGGGCCGGTCGGCCGGGATCTCGTCCACACGGCGGGCGAGCTCGGGCAGTGGGATGTGCAGCGAGCCGTTGATGAACCCTTCTTCGCGTTCGGCGGTGTTGCGCACGTCGAGGACGAGCGGGGGTTCGTCGCCGTCGAGCGCCCGGCGCAGCTCGTCGGCGGTCAGGCGGCTGGCCTGGCGTATCTCGTCGGCCAGGGCGGGGAAGGCGCCCTCGGGTTCCCGCAGGTACCCGCCGACCTTGTCGAAGCCGATACGCGCCAGCCGGGTGACGATCTCCTCCTCGCGGTCCTGGGGCGCGACGACGACGACCTCCTGCTCGGGGGCGACGACCATGCCGGCCTGCTCGGCGAAGCGGCCGTCGGCGGGCACGTTGACCGAGCCGTTCAGGTGCCCGGTGGCGAAGTCCTGTGGGGAGCGCGCGTCGACGACGACCGCACCGGCCGCGCCGTGCTCCAGGAACTCCTCGGTGGACAGCGGCCGGGGTGGGTTGGCCGTGTCGAACAGGCTGTGTTCCTTGCGGTTGAGGATGGCGTCGTAGACGAAGTAGGCGGGCGCGGAGGGCTGCCCGACGGTGACCAGCTCGACGAAGTTCTCCTCGCTCATGGGGCGGCAGGCGTAGTTGGTGGCGCGCTGTTCGCCGATGGTGGACTGGCGGCGGGTGGAGAGGTTCTTGCCGCAGGCGGATCCTGCGCCGTGGGCGGGGAAGACGCGGACGGCGTCGGGCAGGGCCATCAGCTTGTTCTGGATGGTGTCGTAGAGCATGCGGCCGAGTTCGTCGGCGGTCGCGCCGAGCGAGGCGAGCAGATCGGGCCGGCCGACGTCGCCGATGAACAGGGCGTCGCCGGTGAGGACGCCGTAGGGGAGCGTGTCGTCTGCGTGCTCGTGGACCAGGATGCTGATCGACTCCGGGGTGTGGCCGGGGGTTTCGAGGATCTGCAGCTGGACGTCGCCGAGGCTGATCCGCTCTCCGTGGGACAGTTTGCGGATGGGGTACTCGGTCTCGGCGCGCTGCCCGTAGCCGATCCAGGCGCCGGTGCGGTCGGCCAGCTCCAGGTGGCCGGCGAGGAAGTCGGCGTGGAAGTGGGTGTTGAGGACGGCCTCGATGGTGAAACCGTGGGTGGCGGCGTCGGTGAGGTACTCGGAGACGTCGCGGCGTGGATCGACGACGACGGCCCTGCCGGTGGCCTCGTCGGCGATCATGTAGGACGCCTGGGAGAGGCAGTCGAGGTAGTACTGGGCGAAGAACATGGTTGGGCGTCCTCCAGGTCGGAAGAGTGGATTCTGTTAATACCCGTGGGGGTATATGGGGGCGTCTGGTTCGCCCGGTTCGAGGCGTGGGGTGGGGCGGGTTGGTCGGCCCGGGTCGGGGGATGCCCGGGCCGACCGGTCAGAGGCGGCCGGTGAGCATGCCGTGCCAGTACACCGGCGGCAGCCCGTACCGCTTGAACAGCCACATCGTGCGCCGCTCCTTGAAGGGGCCGAGCAGCGGGAACGTGGGTGTGGGGTGCAGGTCGTAGTCGAACTCGGCAAGCAGCATCCGGTCGCGGGCGGTCACCAGCGGGCAGGAGGTGTAGCCGTCGTACCGGTGCGACGGAGAACGGCTGTTCATGACGTCGAGCAGGTTGCCGGCGACGACCGGTGCCTGCTTGCGTACGGCCGCGCCGGTCTTCGAGGTGGGCAGGTTCGCGACGTCGCCGAGCGCGAAGACGTTGTCGTAGTACGGGTGTTGGAGCGTGTGCTTGTCCGCGGCGATGAATCCCTGGGGACTCGCGGGGTCGGCGAGCGGGCTCGCTTTGACCCAGTCGGGCGCGCTCTGCGGCGGCACGGCGTGCAGGAGGTCGTAGCCGATGGTCTCCTTGGTGCCGTTCGCACGGTCGGTGACAGTCACTGTGCGGCCGTCGCCGTCGACGGCGGTCATCTCCGAGCGAAGCCGCACCTCGATGCCGTAGCGGGCGGCCACCTTATCCAGGACTTGTGACCAGGCGGGCACCTTGAAGATCGCCGGGTCGGGCATCACCAGGATGATGCGGATGTCGTCCAGGACCTTCTGCTTGCGCCAGTGGTCGGCGGCCAGGTAGGCGATCTTCTGCGGGGCGCCGCCGCATTTCAGCGGGGTGACCGGGTGAGTGAAGACGGCTGTGCCGGAGCGCATCCCCTGGATCAGCTCCCAGGTGCGCGGGGCGTACTCCGGTGCGTAGTTGCTGCTCACTCGGTCGTGGCCGACGGCCTCGGCGAGGCCGGGTACGCCGTCCCAGTCGAGTTGGAGACCGGGCGACATGACCAGGTACTCGTAGGTGAGTTCGTCGCCGCCGGACAGGGTCACCGTGCGGGCCTGGGGGTCAACGGCCAAGGCGCGGCGGCGGATCCACCGTACCCCGTCGGGTATGACGGACCCCTCGGCGCGGCGGGTCGTGCGCAGGGGGGCCTGGCCGCCTCCGACGAGGGTCCACAGCGGCTGGTACCAGTGGGTGTCGGACGGTTCGATCAGGGTGATGTCGGTGACGCCGGCGCGGCGCAGACGGGCGGCGACGCTGATGCCGGCGCTGCCGCCGCCGACGACGGCGACGCGGTGTCGGCCGACGATCGGTGCGTCGGAGGGTGAGGGGGTGGTGGCCAAGGCGGTACTCCTTCCCAACTGGCCGATGTGCGGATTGTGGGTGGTCTTCAGTGGGTGGTGGCTGGTGGTCGGTGGCCGCAGCGAAGGCTGAAGGCGGAGTCGTTCAGGCTGCGTGCTCGTGGTGTCCGGCGTGGGCCCATGCCCCGGTGCCGCCAGTCACGGAGTAGGCATCGATGCCGCGGGAGGTCATTCAGCCGGCGGCGGTCCTGCTGCGGTTGCCGCTGGCGCAGATCACGAACACCGACCGGTCGGCGGGCAGCTCGTCGCACCGGGCAGGCACGGAACGCAGTGGCATCAGCCGCGCGCTCGGTACGTGCCCGGCCGTCTGCTCGTCCGCCTCCCGTACGTCGATCACGAGCCCGCCTTCGGCCCAGGCCGCGGCGAACGCCTGCTGCGTTTCACGAGCCACTTGTTGCCTCCTCAAATACCCCCGGGGGTTTCTTCTCGCCGAGAGTACGGCGGCTGAGGGTGGGTCGTCAAATACCCCTGGGGGTATTTGCCCGTCAGGCAACACGCGGCTCCGTGCCAGGGGCGGGAATGAGCCGTGGTCCCCGTGACTCGGCCCTGGGCAGCCGGAGGTTCATCCGCGTCCCGCCGCCCGGTTCGGAGTCGGCGGAGACCGTTCCGCCGTGGGCGGTGATCAGCTCTTTGGCGACGGCGACGGCGACGGCGATGCCGATGCCGCTGCCGCCTCTGGCGCGGGTGCGGATCCTCGCCAGAGACGGTCGAAGACGTACGGCAGCTGGCCGGCGGGGATGCCCGGACCGGTGTCGGCCACCTCGACCAGCGCTTCGCCGGGGCGTGGCGTCTCCTCGGCCTTGCAGCTGCTGATCACCCCGACCGCGACGGCCGGGTCCGCCTCACCTACTTCACCCACGAGGCCACGAATCGCTGGCTGGGGTACGAGGAGGTGACACGGTACGCCGAGACCCTGCCGGAGACCGTCGCGTGGATCGAGCGGCCACTGGCCGGATTTTGTACCGCACCGCCTGCCGGGCGCTGGGGGTGTCCGAGTCGTGGTTCTACAAGTGGCGGGATCGTCCGCCGATCGCGCGTGAGGTGCGCCGACAGCAGTTGGCCGAGGAGATCGAGGAGTATCTTCCACGGCTCGGGTGGCGCCTACGGCTCGCCGAAGGTGTTCATCCAGCTGGTACGCAGAGGCTGACGAGTGTCGGTGAACACGGTCGCGAAGGTCATGGCCGAACTCGGTCTGGCCGGACGGAAGATGCGTCGCCGCCGGTCGCTGACGAGGTAGGGCAAGCGGCCGGCTGCCACGGACTTCGTGCGCCGGGACTTCACCGCCGAGCAGCCCGATCCCGTCCGGGCGGGTGATCTCACCGAGATCGAAACCGGCGAGGGCAGGCTGTATCTGGCGACGGTCATCGACCTGTTCTCCCACCGCCTGCTCGGCTTAAGCGATGGCCGCCCGTCATGACGCCGACCTGGTCGTGGCGTCCCTGAACATGGCCGCGGCCACCCGTGGCGACGTGCGCGGCGTGATCATGCACACGGACAGGGGAAGCGAGTACTGCTCGCGGCGGTTCAGGCGGCCTTCCGAAGGCTCGGCACCGTTCAGTCACGTGACTACCGAGCCGCCCTCGCCGAGGGACTGGCCGCATAGATCGTCTCCACGCTGCGAGGGGATTGACACTCTTCAAGCTCCCCAATCTGCTGGGGGCAGTGCTCGGGGGCGGGGAACGCCTTTCACTGTTCAATCAGCGGTGGCGTTGGAACTGCGCACGGCGCCGCCGCTGGACGGCGCGGACGACACCGAAGCGTTGGAACTGGAACTGGAACTGGAACTGGAGCTGGAGCTGGGACGAGAACTGGTATCCGGCGCCGCGCTCGCGTCCGGCGCGGCAGAGCCGCCCGTCTGCGACGCCGCGCCACTGGACGCACCTGGGGTGGGTGTGCGGCGGTCCGCGGGGCCGGGGGTACCGGCCGTGCCACCGCCCACCGAGGTTCCCCTGCCCGGCTCGTTCTTGACCACGGCTGCTACCGGCTTGCCCATGATCAGCTCCACCGAGGTCACCGTGACCATCGCCAGGGCGAACACCAGGCCCGTGGCCAGGGCGTACTTCTTCCAGCCGATGGACCTCCGGAGGGAGCCACCCCGATAGGTGGTGACCGACTCAGCTTCGGAGGGCGCGGAGGCCGCCGTTGTCCCGCGGTGCTCATCATCCGGGCCACCGGGACCGAAGGGCGGCATCGCGTCAACAGCCGTAGCTTCCGCCGGTAAACCGAATGCCGCCCGGGCGTCCGCGCGGTGCTCCGCCCGCTCCTGGCCCGGCGTCCTCGGCACTCCTACGGCCGGCACTCGGCCGCGGATCCCCTCGCCCGTCCGTCGGAAAGCATGCGAGAAGACGGCTGCGCCTGTCGTGGCGCTGGTACTGATCACGGCGGCGCCGATGATCGTCCCGGTTACCCCCAGCAGGGACGCCAGCACCGCGCCCACCACAGTCGCGAGTGCGCTCGCTACTACCTGCACAAGAGTCAGGTCGAGCACCTTGCGCTTGGGCGCCCGTTTTTCTTCTCTGAGATTCTCCATCAATATCCCTTGATAGTTCTGGAGCCCGGCAGCCATCGGCTCCGTGACCATCGGTGTGATGGCGGACGGCAAGGACCGAGCCGGGCAACAACTCGCCGGCCACTGCGTGATGGCCGGGCTTGTCCCGCTCATGGCGGCGTCAACGGGAGGGTTGATGGAGGTCGGGCTGATACGCGCCGGCCCAGGCACGGGTTCTGCAGGAGCAGTTGAGCGTGCGTAGGCCCCGCCTCCAGAACGCAGCCGCCGCAGTCCGACCGGTGTGGTGTACGCACCGGTCACTGCGGCGGCAGTGGTTTCCGCGGGGAGGACAGTGTTACTGACTGGCAGGCGCCGACATGTGCAGCAGTCGTTCGGTGATCTCCCGGTATTGCCTGAGCGCGAGCCGTAGTTCCTCGGTCTGGGCATCGGTGTCCTGGTCCTGCCAGCTTGCGCGCAGGACGCGGCGCCGTTCGGTGAGGGTGTTGGTGATCTGGGTGGCGATGTCGTCGAAGACGGCGTCGGCCTCCTCCACCGCCTTGTGTGGGCTGTCGACGAAGTTGTTCAGGGCCTGTTGGAGGCGCAGGGTGAGCTCGTCCCGTTCGCCCTGCGGGACCAGTTCCGGGCCCGGCGGGCGATCGGGGCGGTCCGCGGTGGTGTCGCGTTCACGCTGTGCGTCAGCGGATTCGGTGCGGGGTGTCTGCGGGGCGCGCGGGGTCGCGGGATTCGGGCTTCCGGTCTGGGGGTGCAGTGCGTGTTGGGCGTTGTGTGACATCAGGTGCTGCTTCCCTTCGCGTGGCGTCGGTTCAGTGCCCACGGCGCGTGGCCGCGGTCGTCGGGGGTCTGCGGACTGTCCTGGTCCGGGTCGGCCCGTTGTTCGGTGACCAGTGCCTCGAAGAGGCTTCGGGCTTCGACCATGGCCTCCCGCATTTCCTCGGTACCGCTCTGGCCGCGGGCGGCCGTGTGCATGCTGCGGTAGCCGCGGACATGGGCGGCGTGGTGGACGGAGAGGGCGGCGAACTGCTCCTCGAACTGTTCACCGGGGAAGCCCCGGTCCTTCGCCAGGTGTGCAAGGAGTGCCTCCGCCTCGGTGACTGCCTTGTGCGGCGAGTCGACGAACTGCTCCTGAACGCCGGCCCACTGAGTCGTGTACTGCGCGCGGGCCTCGGGTGACAGCGGTTGTTCCGTGAGGGAGCCGTGCTGCTTGACGCGCTCGCCGAGTTCCCGCTCGGCCGCCTTTGTGTCGCCGTCGTGGTCGGCGACGGCACGGTCGTACTCGGGTCCGAAGCGGTGCCTCAGCCCGCGCCCGCCGCCGTCCCGGATGCGGCCACGTCCGACGACGAGGAGGGCGACCGCCACGATGACGATCACGGCGATGATCACGATGGTCAGCATGGCTGCCTTCTCTGGCTCTCGGCTCGTAGGGTGCTCTGCTTCATTACCGTCCCCATCAATTCCTGTCGGCTGACTACGCGTTGGCCTGTCGGGTAGCGTCCGCGCAACGGGGACACCACCTGGGGCGTTCGTGGTCAGCGCCTGAAAGCGTTCTTGGCCTTGTCACCTGACTGCTTCAGATTTCCGGAGACCCGGTCGGTCCTGCCTTCGCGCTGCAGTCGCCTGTTGCGGGTGGTCCGGCCGATACGTTCGGTGACCCGGCCCTTGAATGCCTGGGTCTTGTGCCTGATCGTCCGTCCGACGCTCATGGTTGTCCTCTGCTCGTTCGCTGGATGGGCTCCCGCGCGTGATCGCCGTATCAGGCCGCCGTTCCCGCGGGCGGGAGAGCGCCTGGTGTGGGCTATCCGCGACTGCGGCCGTACCGGCGGCCGCCACCGCCACGCCTGCCACTGCCGCGCCCGCGCATCGCGAAGCCGACGATCCAGACGACCAGGAGTACGGCGGCGACCCACCAAAGGGTCTGCATGGTGAAGCCGAACCCGAACACCACCAGGATCAGCAGAAGGAGAAGAATCCAGAACATCGCCGGGCCTCCAGATCGCGGGAAGTTCCTGAGTTCCGCGGGGTCCGGGCGAAGTGGGAAGGTGGAATGCGTCGCCCGAGTGATCCGGAGTGGCATAGCCCTACGCCGTGCTGCCAGTCAACGCCCGACGACGTCCCTTGTCAACGCAGTGTCGACACGGGGGAGTTCTGCGAGCTGGGCAGGGGCCGCTGGGACAAACGGAGCCTCGGCGGCGGCTTCGAGCGGCTCGGCCGGCGGCGCCGGCAGGACATGGTCCTCCCACCAGGACAGACCCATCACGGTGACGAGCAGGACGAAGGGGGTCGAAGCGGGAACGATCAGTGCGTACATGTGTATCGCCTGTCGGTGGATACGTGCGACATGGCGGGCAGCGGATGGACGGTGCCCGCTTGGGGCGCATCGAGGCTGCGCCGGGATCGCGTAGCGACGGCGAGTGCGGGAGCGGCCCGCTGCGGGCGGGACAGGGTCCGGCACTGATGCGCAAGGTGCGCCCTCGAAGGGGCGCGAGAGGCGTTCGACGCTGCCGGGGGCTCGGGCCGTACCGCACACGCTAGCCCTCGCCGCGCTCCCTGGACAGATGTCAAGTGGCCATCTGGTCCCGGCGGAAGGCGCTGACGTGGGTCGCTATCCGCAATCTCTGGGGAGGGCTACGCTGTTCGTACTGGCCCCGGCCCCCGGCAGTGATGCTTTGTTCGGCTCCGGGGAGGCCCGCCGTGTTCGTTCTGCTTCTCATCCTGATCGTGGTCTTGTTCGGCCTCGGCTTCATCAACGCCATCTGGTGGGTGGCCGCGGCCGTGTTGGTCTTCGGCGCCACCCGGCACGGCCGCGATCGCGGGGGAGGCTGGACCCGTGGCGACGGTTCCGATCTCGGGGACTACCGGGACTACGAGAACCGCCGGGATCGTCAGGACCGCTGGGACCGTCGCTACAGCCGTCGGCACCGGGCGCGCTGGAGGCGCGAGGACCGTCGGGACCATGAACGCCGCGGGTGACCGATGAAGTTGCCCGACGTCCAGAGAATCCGGGGCGCATCAGCCACACCGGACGCACGGTAATCGTGGAGAGGCAGATGCCATGCATCGCACAACCATGCTCCCAGAGAATTGGTGGGATGTGGCGGCTGAGGCCTCGGCGGAGAATGCGACCGGTCAGGATGTCGTCGCACTGCGCGCCGAGAATGATCAGCTACGGCGGGCACTGGCCGGCCGCACGGTCATCGACCAGGCCTGCGGCATGGTGATGGTCCTGGCCCCGTGCCGCCGTGGGCCGGCCGGGAAACTGCTGGTGGATATCTCGCGGCAGTGCAACACCAAACTTCCGGAGGTCGCTGCAGCCATGGTCGCCGCCTGGGAGGGTGAGCCGCTCTCGCGGCTGATGCAGCGGGCGCTGCGGCGTGCCCTGCGGCAGCTTTACGCGGAAGACCGGGGGTGCGACTCTCCACCGGCGGATGAGCCCTCCCGAAGGGGAAGGCCATGATTCACCCAGCCGGCGTCCGGGAATGGGGCAACCGCGATGTCGTCGACACCGAGTCGCACAAGATCCGTGTCCTGGAGACGGTGTATGTGGACACCACCACCGATGAGCGGGCCATGTCCACCGTACGGATCGGACTGCCCACCCGGCACCGTCTGGTCGCCGCTGACCGCCTGCGGACAGGATGTCTGCCCTGTGAGATACGCACCATGCGCCAGCTGACCACGCCCCGCGAAGAACAGCGGCTGTTGACGGCCGTGGCTTCGGCGGAGGAAACGGCACTACTGACAGAGGTCGTCGAACTACGCGCCAGAAACGAGCAGTTGGGCCACGCGCTGGCGAGCCGTGCGGTGATCGACCAGGCGCGCGGCATGGTGATGGCCCTGGCACCGTCTTCCAGCGAGAGGGCCTGGGACGTGCTGGTGGACGTGTCGCAGCACTGCAACATCAAGCTCCGGGACGTGGCTGCGGCCCTGGTCGCCACGACGAAGGACGAGACGCTCCCGGAACCGATACAGCGGGAGCTTCGCCGGGCACTGCGGCGCCTCCATCTGGCAGACCGGCGGTGACGACATGCGCGTCCAGCGGACGGCACCGGACGCTGTGGGTTCAACTCTCCGGTGCCTTCGCCCAGAGCAACCGTCGCAGCCCTGGGCCGAGTCCGCTACCGCGCCCTCCACGTTTCTGTGCCCGCGCGGTCCCCGACGGATTGCCGCAGATGGGCTGCAGAGACCCTGTTTCAAAGGGGCTTGTCCGGGAAGGCGTCCAGTGTGCTTCAGACCGGAGGCACGCCCGTGGGAGCAGCTGTCGCTGCTCCCCATCGCGCTGCGGTCTGCCGGCTCCCACGGTG
Organism: Streptomyces montanus; assembly: GCF_005786655.1. Taxonomy (NCBI): domain Bacteria; kingdom Bacillati; phylum Actinomycetota; class Actinomycetes; order Kitasatosporales; family Streptomycetaceae; genus Streptomyces; species Streptomyces montanus. Next base: position 37,178 of record NZ_VBZC01000038.1, on the reverse strand, counting down.
AGCGACGCCACCGATCAGGGAGACACGCGCCCATGCCGAACGCACGCACACGGAGCCCACGAAGCGCACGTCCCTACGACGACGCACCGGACACCGACGTCGCCTTCCGCTGTATCGCCGCCCTGCCGGACGGCCCTGAGAGGTCTGCGCTGCGGCAGGAGGTGGTGTGCGCCTGGATGCCGATGGCCGTACGCCTCGCTGGGCGATTCCGTCATCGCGGCGAGACCTTCGAGGACCTCAAGCAGGTCGCCCAACTGGGCCTGGTCAAGGCGGTAGCCCGCTTCGACCCCAGTCGCGGAACCGCCTTTCCGAGCTTTGCCATACCGACGATCCTCGGCGAGGTGAAGCGGCACTTCCGTGACGAACTCTGGGTCGTGCATGTGCCGCGGCGTGTACAGGAGCTGCGCGGCCGGGTCCGCTCCGTCGGCAATGAGTGCGCTTCGCGCAACGGCCACGAACCCTCCGTCCATGAGATCGCCGCACTCACTGGCCTGACCGAGGCCGAGGTACGGCTGGGCCAGGGGGCGCTGGAGAGCTTCACCGCCGTGTCCATGGACGCCCTGCCCGGCCACTCCGCGGACAGCCACCCACTGACCGACACCCTCGGTGGCATGGAGCCCGGCTTCGACCGGGTCGTCAACCGCGAGGCGCTCCGCCCTCTGCTGCAAGCACTGCCCGAACGCGAACGCCAGATCCTCTACATGAGGTTCTTCTGCGAGATGACTCAGCACCGCATCGCCCTACAACTCGGCATCTCCCAGATGCACGTCTCCCGTCTGATCACCCGCACCTGCGCACGCCTGCACGACCAGGTCATGGCCGACACCCACGATCTGAGGAGGGCAGCGTGACGACGTCCCGGGTGCACGGGCGGCGCCGGGCCGCCAGGCCCAACACCCGTCGCTCCGCTGAGAGGCAGACACTGACTGCCGCCGGCCGGGCAGGCTTTGCCGCACACGAGTGGTGTACGTCCTGATCGGTGTACTGGCCGTCCGGATCGCCCTCGGCAGCGGCGGAGAGTCGGCGGACCGCCAGGGTGCGCTGGCCCAGGTCGCGGCGCAGCCCTTCGGGAAGTCCTCAGGTCTCGCCATTACCTCATCCTCAAGGAAGACGCAACCCATGGCGGTGGCGTGCCGGGCAGAACGGCTCTACCGTGGGGGCAGGAAGCAGATCCCAGGAGCACGTCATGATCATCCTCGGACTTGTCATTCTCGTCGCCGCGGTAGTCATCGGCGTCGCCGGCGTTCTTTCCAACAGTGGCAGCGCCCACGAGTTCACCGGCGGATTCTCCGTCTTCGGAGTCGACGTCACCGGCTCCACCGGCACCCTCTTCCTCTACGGACTCGTCGTCGGGGCGGCGGCTCTGCTCGGGCTGAGCCTCCTCCTGACCGGCGCGCGCCGCACCGCTCGTCGCGGCAGCACCGCACGTCGCGGGCTCAAGCAGTCTCGCCGCGAGACAGCCGCAGCCGAACAGGAACGGGACGTTCTGATCAACGAACGCGACTCCGCCCGCGCGCAGACGGCGCAGACGGAGAGGGATGACGAAGACCCTGCCGGCCTGGTCGATCGCCCCCGTCACAAGGACCACTGGTTCCGCCACCGGCACCGGGCCGCTCACTGACGATCCAGGTCGGCCGCCTGACGACCTGCCGCGCGCCCCACAGACGGCGTCGCCGCACCGGACGACCTCGCGCCGCAGCGGTCGTCATCGGCTTGCTCCGGCGCAGACCTCGGCGATCGTCGCACGGCTCTCAAATGCCGGAAGGCGGTGCGGGTTTCCCCGCCGGATGACTCTCTCCTCGGCCGTGGGGTACAGGGAGTGGGTGTTGCTCATGGAATGGCCGAGACGGCTGCCTGTGATCGGAAAGCTGCTGCGGACGCACGCTTGGCAGGCGTTCGAGCGGCTGGATGCCGTCCACTGGGCCAGGCTCGCCGCGGCCGTCACCTTCACCAGTTTCGTCGCCCTCTTTCCGCTGATCACCGTGAGCGCGGCGATCGGTGCCGAGCTGCTGAGCGAGGAGCAGCTGGGGAAACTCCAGGACAAGATCGCCGCCCAGGCGCCAGGCCTCTCCGACCTCCTGGACCTGGACGGTTTCGTCGAGCATGCCGGGTCCGTCGGGCTGATCGCGGGCGCGCTGCTGCTCGTGATCGGCGTCAACTGGGTCGGCGCTCTGCGCGGGTGCCTGCGCGCGGTGTGGGAGAAGGAGCAGGACCCGGGCAATCCGTTCCTGCTCAAGCTCAAGGACTCCGTGGTGCTGGTCGGGCTCGGCGCGGTCGGGCTGGTCGCGATCGGTAGTTCGGTGTTCGCCAGCAGTGCCGTCGGCTGGGCCGCCGACAAGGCCGACATCGAGGGCGGGGCGGGACGCGCTCTGCTGTTCTTCACCGGCCTGGCCATCGCCCTGGTCGTCGACTTTCTCCTGCTGGCCTACCTGCTCACCCGGCTGCCGCGGGTGCATCCCGGCCGACGTGCGGTCGTGGTCGCCGGGCTGATCGGTGCGGTGGGCTTCGAACTGCTCAAGTGGTTGCTGACCGGCTACCTCCAGGGCGTTGCGGCGAAGAGCATGTACGGCGCCTTCGCCGTGCCGGTCGCGGTCGTGCTGTGGATCAACCTCATGGCGAGGCTGCTGCTGTACTGCGCCGCCTGGACAGCGACAGCAGCGGGGACGGCGGTGCAGTCCGGCGAGACAGCCGAGGGCGAGAGCCCGGAGCCTGGGATCAGCCCCGCAGCCGACGCCCCACCACAGCGTGCGCCAGTCGGCAGCCGCGCACCAGCAGCACCGCGCCTCCATAAGCGCGGCCCGTGATCCGAGCGTGATTCCTCGTGCTTGGGCAGCTGCGTACGGGTCACCGCTTTGGCGACGGAGTCAGGCCACCAGGCCGGGGAGGGGTTCGGAGCCGTCGATCAAGGCGCGGGCGACGTCGGACAGGCGTCGGTTGTGGGCGCGGGCGTAGCCGCGCAGTGCGGTGAAGGCCTGCTCCATGTCGATGTTCTGGCGTTCGGCGAGTTTCCCCTTGGCCTGCTCGATCAGTACCCGGCTGTTGAGTGCGGTCTGCAGCTGTTCGTTGAGGACGGTGCTGCGGTGGGTGGTGCGTTGTTGCAGGAGGCTGATGGTGGCGACGTCGGCGAGGGCCTGGGCGATGAGGGTGGCGGCCGGGTCGAAGGGGCCGGGGGCGGCGCGGAAGAGGTTCAGGGCGCCGACGACCTCGTCGCGCAGACGCATGGGCAGGGCCTGGACCGCGCCGAAGCCGCTGCGGTGGGCTGCCGTGACGAAGCGCGGCCAGCGGTCGACCTCGCGGGTCAGGTCGGGGACGATCACCGGTGTGCCGGTGCGGAAGCACTCCAGGCAGGGGCCTTCGTCGTTCTGGAGCTGGAAGAGCTCCAGCAGGCGTACCTGTTCGTCGGAGGCGGCCATGACGCGGAGTTCGCCGTCGCGGTCCGCGAGCAGCACCCCGGCCGCACTGGCGCCGAGCATGCCCACGCAGCGGTCGGTGAGCAGGCGCAGGAAGTCGATGAGGTCGAAGTCGGCGACCAGGTTGTCCGCCAGCTCGACGAAGGTCTTGGCCAGGAGCTGCTGATTCATCGTGACACCCTCGCTTGAGACGGGTCCCGCCGGGAGGGGGCGGGAAGTGCAGTACGTTCGTCGGTCGGCACCGGTGCGTCAGGTTTCCTCGTCGGTTGGTCTCGGTTCCGCGTCGGGGGAGAAGCGGAGCCGGTGGGCCACCACGTCGGCGGCCACCTCGGCGAGTCGGCGTCCCTGCGTATAGGCGTAAGCACGGAGCCGGACGAAGGCTTCGTCGATGCCGACGCCGAGCTGGACGGTGAGGATGCCGGTGGCCTGGTCGATCTCCGGCCGGTATCCGCCCAGGTCCTCGAAGCCGCGGTCCGGTAACGGTCCGCCGGTCGGCGCGCCCGTCTCGTCGATCCGAGTATCGAGCAGGAGCAGCGTCGCGAGATCGGCGAACGCCAGCGCGTCGGCCAACTCCTCGGCGTCCAGCATCGTCGGCACGTCGGCGTACAGGTCCAGGACTCCCGGGCTGATCGCCCCTATCTGCAGGGGGAGCGCGAACACCGCGCGTGCCCCGGCTTCCAGCGCCGCATCGGCGAACACGGGCCAGCGGTCCTGCGTTGCGCCGGTCAGCAGATCGGGTGTCAGGATGGCGGAACCCTGTGTGAAGGCGTCCACGCAGGGTCCCTCGCCCAGGGTGAGCTGGAGCTCCTCCAGCTGCTCGCTGATGTCGTCGGTGCTGCACAGCGGATGGCTCGTCGTGGTCCGGGACATCGCCGACAGCCCTGCCCCGCCGACCGGCAGCGCGGCCACGGCCGCGGTGCACACATCCACCACGCCGACCCGGGCGCCGCGTCGGGCCGCCTGCTCGACGACCAGCGCCTGGATACGAGCCGAGCGGCTGTCGGACCTCACCCGGGCCACCGGGTCCAGGCATCGGGCGCCAGGCCCTCCAGCCTCTCCGCGGTACGTTCCCCGACGGGAAGGACCAGCACCCGGAGCAGCGTGGCGCTGATCGGCCTCCAGATCTCTCCCGCGTCCAGCCATCCCCAGGAGCGGAGCGCAGTGAGCGTTGGGCGATCGGCCCGGTCCACCAGGGTGGCACCGAGAGACGCCTGGTGATCCGTCAGCAGCCGCTCCTGCAACCGGCGGGCCACGTCCTGGTCCTGCGGGTGCGGGCGGACCAGGATGTCGATGATCGCGAAGACGCCGCCCGACTCGGTGAGTTGCTTGATGCTGTGCGGCAGTGCTCCGTCGAACCCGAGCCACCAATAGCCGTCGCTGCGCACCGGGAAACCGAAGGCGCATCCCACCAGGTGGTCCGTCTCCGCGATCACCATGGCGAACCCCGGCCGACGGATGTCGGCGGTGAGACGGTTCAGAAAGTGCCGGCGGCTGGGACGGCGGTACGCCTCACGGGGTGACGTCTCGCGGGAGTCCACGTACAGATCCGCGAGCCCCCCGCTCACGCCCTGCGCCTGCCAGCGGTTCACCTGACGCAACCGCACCGCGTCCGCGTCCGCGTCGGACGGTTCGCCACCACGGGGCTTGTACGGCTGCCCCTGCCCGGACCGGGCCGTCACCGCGCATCGCCCGAGAGGACAGAGGCAAGCGGAACGGTCCGGCGCGGCGGGGCTTGGGCGGCCGGGGCTGGTACACCCCCGAGAGGATGCGTCAGTTTCCCGAACGGAACGCCAAGCAGCAGGAACCCGGAACCGGTGAGGTCGAGCAATGGGCCCAGTGTCGGTGGTGGGTGGTGCAGACGCAGAGTCCCGCCGGCCTCCGTGGTCTTCTGCGCGGCGTCCAGGAAGGCGTTGAGGCCGCTGCAGTCGCAGAAGGTGACGGGGGTGAGGTCGACGTCGATGGCACGGAAGCCGTCGCTCAGACACCGCGCCAGTGCCGCGCGCACCAGCGGCGCCGATTCCAGGTCGATCTCACCGGCCAGGGTGATCAGTGCCCGGTGCCTTCGACCATGGCGGTAGACGTTGAGCTGCGGTACGGGCATGAAGCCTCGGTTCAGAAGACCATCCGGCAGCGCACGCGGTGACGCCGGGATTCCCGGCCCCCTTGGCGCGCTGCGGGCAGGGGCGTACGTTCGGCGGAGGTGGAGCAACGGCAGGTCCGGCAGCCTGTGCGACAGGACAGAGGACCCACCCAGTTCCCTCCAGGGATGCGCCGGGTGACGGACGAAAGATCCGCTCCCCGTAGCCATTTGTGTCGAGCAACGACGAGCCGCCGGGGTCTGGGACGTCCGTACAGCAGCATAGTCCCTTCCCTAGTCCGGCGGACGGCCGGAAGCCGCCCATTCCCAGATTGTGGACAGTGCCACAACGCAGGTGGCGCGCACATATCCGGTGCCCTGCACGGTACTTGGGGGCAGGCAGCGCGAAGGCGGCGGCCAACAGCCGCTCAGGAATGGCAGTCCGTCGACTGCCCGAGGAGGTGGCTTCGCATGACGGAGCCGAACAGTTCAACCCTGTAGAAGCTCGATCCCGACGAGCCGAGCACTGAACTGGACAATGCTGCAAGTCGCACGGCCCGGACCTCAGGAACCGGTGGAGACCGCGGCCGGACGACCTTCACGGACGAGAAGATCGCCGGGAGGGCCGCACGGGAAGTCCCCGGAATCAACGCAGGGGGCGGCGGATTCACTCGCCTTCGGGGCCGGCTTCAACTGCTATGTCACTGTCTGTGATGCGCCGCAGGGTCTGTGGGCTCTGTAGGGGGCGCCGAGCGGGAAACCAGGCGTGCTCGATGCCGCAGGCGCATGGTGTGGGCTGCAGTTCGTTCCTCCCCGGATTCTCCCCAGCGTTCACGGTCGCCCAAAAGACCTGGTCAGGGGCGTTGTTGGCGGCAGGACGAGGAGATCACCCGCATCACTTCTCCCCAGGGCTTGTCACAGCTCTGTTTTCGCGCGATGCGAGAGCGAACAGTCCGAGTGGCTTGAGGGGTGATTGCCGGACCCTAGAGCGAGTCCCGCCGCTTGAAAATCACGTACAGACTGACGCAAACCACCCCCATCAAGCCGATCGCGAAGGGGTATCCGAAGCTCCAGCCCAACTCAGGCATGTCCTCGAAGTTCATGCCGTAAATCGTTCCCACGAGTGTGGGAGCAAAGAGAATCGCCGCCCAGGCCGAGATCTTCTTGAAGTTGTCTGCCGGGTGGCCGTGACCTGCGGCAACGCGATCGATCTTGTCTCTGACCTGCGCGGAACTTTCTTTCACGGTCTTTCAGGCTCGTACCCGGTTACGCAGTCGATTCTCCCCACGCGCTCCCCAGGGACATCCATGCTCCCCAGATTCTCCCCACAGAGCGGGCCCCTTCTGCGGGATGGCGGGATGCGTTGGCGAACGTCTTACAATCCGCGCTCGTCAGTATGGAACGTGGGGGCGCGAGGTGGGTTGGTGCCGTCCGGTGAGCGGCTGCCGAAGTGGACGACATACACGGGCGTCCGTAGGGAGCATCCGTTGAGTAGGTCGTGGCGATGATGTCGAGATGGTGAGGTGGCTGATTCCAAGGACCCGGGTCCCACTTGAGCCGTACCTCGGCCTTCCCAACTCCCCGGCTGTCGCTGCTCACCGGATTGCTGCCTCTCCCGTATCGAACCATCACGGCATGGTCCCCGCATGGTCAAGCATGGCTCTCGGTCATCCTGTTGAAGCCTCGTGCGAAGCTCGCCTTTGGGCTCCCGGCTTTCGGCGGGCCCGGGGCCCTGACCTTAGCGCCGGGGGCTTCGGTCAGTGGAAGGTGACCGTTCGACCTGGAGGATTCCTCCAGACCGCTGCGCAAGTCCTCTGTGTCCCAAGAGGGCTCTCTGCGACGGTCGTGTCCGTGTCAGACGGCGGCGATGCCCTCCATTCCGGACTCGTCGAAGGCGGGCAGGCCCTCAGCCGTCGTGACCTTGGTGAGCGCGCCGTTGGCTTCGACGCGGAAGCCGTCGACGGTGCCGGAGACGGCGTTCTGAACGTAGACGAATTTCTCGTCCTCGGTCACGGCGAGGTCGATCACGCCCTGCGAGTTGGCTGAGGGCGGGGTGGCGATGCCCACCTCGTTGGTCAGGGAGAGTCGGCCGCCCTTGTCCATGCGGTACCCGGTGACGGTGGAGTTGCCGGTGTTGCCGCCGTAGAAGTAGTTGCCCGCGCGCTCCAGCCAGCACAGGGTCTCCTGGCCGTTGGCCAGCGGCTCCTGAAGGACCTTCAGCCGGCCGTCGCGCTTCACCTGGTACGTGGTGACGGTGGACTTCTCGGCCTCGGCGACCACCATGCGCTTCCCCGTCTTGTCGAAGCTGATCGCGAAGGGCACGCCTCCCGCGGACTCGTTGAGGACCGGTTCGGCGACGGCCGGGAGGCCGTTTCGTTTCATGGGGAAGACCTCGACGGTGTTGTTGGACTTGGTGGTGACGACCAGGTTGCGGCCGTCCGGGGTGAACTCGACCTCGCCGGGCGAGCTGGAGAACAGGGGGAGGTCCTCGTTGTCCAGGCCCAGGGAACGGTGGGACCCCTTCAGCGGCTTCAGTCCCTTGCTGGTGATCTTGAAGCCCTGGATGCTGCCCTCGCCGCCCGCGTTCATGACGTACGCGATTGCGCCGTGCACCGCGACACTGGCGGGGAACTCGCCGCCGGAGTCCACGACGCGCCGGTCCTTCAGCTGCTGTCCCTCGACGCGGAAGGAGGTCACCGTGCCGCTGCCCGCGTTGACGGCCAGCAGCATGCCTGAAACGTCGTCGTAGACGAGCGAGCCCTGGGAGGCGAGTGAGTCAGTGGGTGCGTCGACCTGGTCACCGCCCTTGCCGCCGGTCGCGTAGGTCCCCGAGGGACTCAGCGTGCCGTCGTCGCCCCGCGCGAAGGCATGGATGGTGTTGCCGCTCAGCTCGTTGCCCTGAACGAAGACGGCATGGTCGGCCCCGGCAGTGCTCCGGGAGTCCTGGCTGGCCGAGGCCACGGTCACGGCCACGGTGACCGCCGCCGCGGAGGCGAGAGCCCCGCCGCCGATGACGATGCGCCGTGTCCTGGACTTCGCCCGGTGGCCACTGGGCGTGCCGGCGGGTCGGCTCGTGCGGGGGTCCCTGTGGCTGCTGTTCATGTTCACGTCCCGTTCCTCTGTGTCAGCGGGGTGCCGTCCACGGCTGTGGACGGCACCAGAGTGGCCAGAGGAAGCGGTGTGCCGATGTGGAATGACGGTCGCGTCAGACTTTCGTAAAGCGTCTTACGGAACCCTTACGCGGCCTCATCGGGCGACCTCACGCGCCTACGCTCGCAGGCGTGTTGACCATTCGAAGCATCGCCCTCGTCACCGCCGCTCCACTCGTGCTGGCTGCGGCGGGCATCGCGCATCCGCATGGGCTCTCCAGATCGACGGCTGCGGACTGGGCGCAGTTGCACATCGCGCTACTGCCGGTCTTTCCCCTGCTCACGGTCGGTCTCCTGGTCCCTCTGTGGCATCGGCCCCGACTTGGCCTGGCGGGCTTCGCCACCGTGGCGGCCTGGGCGGGTGCCTTCGTCTACGCGGCCTTCTACACCGGTCTCGACGCGGTCGCCGGTATCGCGGCCGGAACCGCGGTCGAGCACGTCGACGAGACAGCGAGCCTTGGGCCGGTCAAGCGCCCGCTCTACGACGCGGGTGAGGCGCTCGGGCAGGCCGGTGCCTACGCCCTCATCGGCGCCATCGTGGCCACGGCGGTCGCGCTGTTCCCGAAGTACGGCACCCGAATCCTTCCCGGCACGATGGTGCTCCTCGCGGCCGGCTGGTCCTTCGTCGACAGCCACATCTTCTGGCCACGCGGCGTATGGACGATGCTCGGCTTCGCTTTCGGCTTCGCGCTGCTCGCCTGGGGGACCGGGAGGAGTGGCCCCACCGGCGAGGCCGGCATGTTTCCCCGCCGCCGGGCGGGCGTCACCAGCCGGTCAGCAGCAGGTGATTGAGAAACAGGGCGAGTGCGGCCTGGGCAGCGAGCCAGGCACGGGGTCGGGTCAGGAACGCGCCTGCGGCCAGTAGCCAGGTGGCGAACGGCAGCCAGATGCGCTCGGTCTCCGCCTTGCTCATCCCGGACAGATCGGCGATGAGCAGAGCGGCGAACGCGGCGGCGACGAGCAGGGCGAGGCGGAGGTCAGGGGAGGCGTCGGGCCCTCCCGCCAGGGGCACGACACGCCGGCGGAGGGCAGAGACGACACCTACGGAAGCGCCGTGGTGGTCGGGTGTCCGGACGTGTGGGGGAGCGTCGGGGGAAGAACGTGCCCTGAGCCATGGCGGGGTCTCAAGGAGCGTGGCGCCAGTTCGCCGCAGGCCCGCCACTGTCGCCGGGCCCACGATCAGGACCGTGCAGGCGAGGTTGGCCCACACCCAGTAGCCGTAGGGCCGGATGCCGCCGGCCCCTTGGAAGTAGCGCTCGACCAGGAGGTGGTACGCCTCCCACCAGTTGAAGCCCGCGAGGGTGAACACGAGCGGGACGACGGTGACTCCGGCGAGGGCGTAGGGCAGGGGCCGGGTTCGTCGCGGGCCGCCGAGCAGCAGGACGGCGCCCGCGATCACGGCGAAGAGGGTGAGTCCGTAGGAGAGGTAGCAGGTGAGGCCGAAGAGGAGCCCGGCGGCGAAACCGGTGAGCTGCGGTCGGTATCCGGTGACCGCGAGGGCGAGGAAGGCGATCGTCCAAGCGGCGACCGCCGCGAAGTACCCGTCCGCGGACGTCCCCATCCACACCGCGGCCGGAGCCATCACCAGGAACGGCGCCGCCCGCCGCGCGAGCGCCTCGTCCGCGAGCGCCCGCACGGCGACCAGTACCGCCACGCATGCCGACGCACCGACGGTGATGCACCAGACTCCGGCCCAGCCCCCGCCGCCGAGTCCGACCCGGTCTAGCAGGACGAACGTGACCGTTGCCGCCGGAGGGTGGCCCGCCACATGTGGGGGCCAGTGGTCGGGGGAGTGGAGCAGGATGTGACCGGTGAAGTCCCGCAGTGTCGCGGGAATGTCCTGGAAGCGGTCGATGACCTGCAGGTACTCGTACCTGGTCGTGAGCCGCACCGCGATCCCGCGCTGCCAGCCGTCGATCAGCGCCAGTGACCACGTCCACGCCATCGCCGCACCCCAGGCCGCGCCGAGCAACGCGCGCCACGGCAGCCGGGCGGCCACGCGCGGGCCGTACGCCACGACGGCGACCGCGACGACCAGTGCAGCCGGGGTGCCGGGGCCGATGTGGGGGCCCCAGTTGGCGTACAGGGGCGGCCAGCCCACGTGCAGGTTGTCGTAGGTGAAGTGAAGGTGTCGACCGACCAGGACGGCCGCGACGACGAGGAGGACGGCGGCCAGGACAGCGGCCAGGTCGCGGAACGAGGTGCGGATCACACACGGAACGCTAGGGCGGAAGGGGTCGAACAGGGTCGCCCGCGGTGCTGACGTCAGAATTTCGTCATGGGTTGCACACCCCTGTACAGGCAGGTTCCTGCCTAACGTCGGAACATGCCCGACCAACGCCTGCCTTCCTCCCCCGGATTCTGGCGCAGTCCCCTGCGCGGTCCGTGGTTCACCTCGGTCCTCGGTGTCGTGATGCTCGTCGGGATCACCGTGCTGTTCGTGACCGGGCTGCTGTCCTACGCCGCATACAACCCCGACCTGTCGCCGGTCAACGACAAGACCCCGGACAAGGGACTGCTCGGCTTCTACCTCTTCTCCTGGCCGACCGATCCGTCCTGGCTGTACCGGCTCAACCAGGGCGTCCATGTCACGCTCGGGATCACGCTCGTCCCTGTCCTGCTGGCCAAACTGTGGTCGGTGGTGCCCAAGTTGTTCGCGCTGCCGCCGGCCCGGTCGCTCGCCCACGCCCTGGAGCGGATCTCGCTGCTCCTGCTGGTCGGCGGCGTGCTCTTCGAGTTCGTGACGGGCGTTCTCAACATCCAGTTGGACTACGTCTTTCCCGGTTCCTTCTATCCGCTGCACTTCTACGGGGCGTGGGTGTTCTTCGCCGCGTTCGTCGTTCACGTGGTGCTGCGGGCGCCGGCTGCCGTACGCAATCTGCGTCGCATGAGGGAGGGGAAGGGCCCGCAGGAGGAGGCCGGTATGGAGCCGGACTTCCCGTTGGTCTCCCCGCGGCCTGAGGAGCCCACCGTGTCGCGGCGCGGGGCGCTGTGGCTGGTCGGGGGTGGTTCGCTGCTGTTGTTCGGGACGACCGTGGGGCAGAACTTCGACGGTCCGTTGCGGCGGACGGCCCTCCTTGCGCCGCACGGGGGTGCCGATCCGGGCAGTGGCCCGGGCGGCTTCCAGATCAACAAGACGGCCGCGTCCCGGGGGATCAGCGCCGCCGAGACGAGCGAGGCGGCGTGGCGGCTGGTCGTCAGGGGGCGCTCCGGGACCGTCCGGTTGAGCCGGGCCGAGCTGCTGGATCTGCCCCTGCACAGTTCGGCGCTGCCCATCGCCTGCGTGGAGGGCTGGTCGACCTCCGACCAGTGGTGGCGGGGCGTACGGCTGCGGGATCTCGCCGCCATGGTGGGATACGACGCGGACGCGGCGCCCGACGTCCTGGTGGAGTCCCTCCAGCGCCGAGGAGCGTTCCGCTCGGCGGCCCTGCGCGCCAACCAGGTGCGCGACCCACGTTCCCTGCTCGCCCTGGACGTCAACGGCGAGCCGCTGACCCCCGACCACGGCTACCCGGCCCGCATCATCGTCCCCGCCGCTCCCGGCGTGCTGAACACCAAGTGGGTGGCCCGGATGACGTTCGGCGACCTCTGAGAGGACTTCCGATGAGACCTGTGACGCGCATCCGTGCCAGGGCGGGCAGCCCGCTCCAACTGCTGCTTCTGGCCTGCTCGTTCGCGTTGGCCGGTTATGCGGGTGTGCGGCTGCTGGCGGACGACTGGGTCCAGGTGGCGGTGTGGTTCGTGGGGGCGGCGCTGGTCCACGACTTGGTGCTGCTGCCGCTGTACGCGGTGGCGGACCGCGCGGTCATACGGTCGCTCGGTGCGGCCGGCCATCGGGAGTGGGCTCTGTACGTCCGTGTGCCGGCTGCTCTGTCCGGGCTGCTCCTGCTGGTGTGGTTCCCGCTCATCAGCGGCCGGGTGGCGGACCACTACCCCTCGGCGACCGGCCTGTCCGGAGACGGCTTCCTCGCCCGCTGGCTGCTGATCACGGCCGTGCTCTTCGGCGGCTCGGCGCTGCTGTTGGTGCTGCGGCTGTGGCTGCGGCTGCGCAGGGCGACGAAACAGCGGCCGCCGACCGACCACTGATCGACGGTACGCCAGCCCAGCGGGCGGGCGTACCGGAGCAGCGCCGGGGTGCCGAGCCGGGCCCAGGGGAACATGGCGCCGGCGGTCCCCGGGGTATCGGTGCCGCGCACGATGTGGACGTTGATGCGCTCGTCCACGTCCACCGGGACCGTCTCGGCGAGCAACAGGCCACCCGGCAGCAGCAGTTCGGCCAGTCTGCGGAGCAGGGCGTGAGGGTCGCCGCCGATGCCGAGGTTCTCGTCCAGGAGCAGGGCGGTGTTCCACCGGCCCTCGCCAGGGAGCGGTTCGAAGACCGAGCGCCACAGGGCCTGCCCGCCGAGGCCCAGGGTATGGGCGACGGCGGCCTCGTTGATGTCGATGCCGAGCGCGGTCCGGCCCCGGGCGGCGAGTTCCGCGACCAGTCGTCCCGGTCCGCACCCGACGTCGAGCACCGCACCCTCGCACCGGTCCAGGATCCGCAGGTCCACGGCGTCGGCGGGCCCGCACCACCGCTCGACGTCCAGCGGCAGCAGCCAGCCGTCGCTGCGGCGGAGGAAGAGCGGTCCGTGGCCGGTCCGGAGGGCGTCGGCGTAGGGGTCGGCGGACCAGCTGTGCTGCGCGGTGTCCCGCGCTCTCACCTCGTGTGCCGTGCTCATCGGCGGGCGACCGCCCGGAGCCGGGTCAGCTCTGCGGCGAAGCAGCTGTGTGGCGCTGTGGCGGCTACCGCTTCGGCGTCGTCGGCGGTGTCGACGTCTCTCAGGCGCGGCAGGTCGCGCACGCGCAGTCCTGCGGCGACGAGCCGGGCGCGCTGCTCGGCGCCGGTGGTGGGCGTCGACATCGGGACCCCGCGCAGCAGCGCCGGGTCCGGGTGGGCCAGCCCGAGCGCCCAGAAGCCGCCGTCCTCGGCCGGCCCGAAGCAGGCGTCATACCCATACCCGTCGAAACCCAGGGTGAGCAGCTCCTGTGTCACCTGCGGGGTGTCCATCCCGATCAGCAGGGCCGGACCGTCGCAGCCGGCGAAGGCCGCCGCCAGCCGCTCGTCGAGGCCGCCCACGCACTGCGGTACGACGTCGAAGCCGGGCGGCAGCCAGGGCCCGGTCTCTCCGTCGAGGACGAGGACCCGGCGCCGTGCGGGTGCCGCGGCCACCGCTCGCAGGGTGTCCGTGAGGGCCGCCTCGGCGAGCGCCGCGGCCTCCTCGGGCGTGAACGGCGGGGTGAGCCGGGTCTTCACCCGCCCCGGCCGGGGCTCCTTGGCGATGACGAGCAGGGTGGTCATCGGCGGGTTCCTCCTCGCGCTCGCGCTGCGGTCGCTGCGGGTGTGACGGGCTGCTCGGCCAGGACGCGACTCATGTCCCGTACCGCCTGCCAGGTGCCGCGCCAGGTGCCCGTCACCTTGGAGGCTCCGGACCGCGGCAGATACGGGACGTCGTGCTCGGTGACGCGCCAGCCCGCGTCGGCGGCGCGCACGACCATCTGCAGGGGGTAGCCGCTGCGCCGGTCGGTCAGGCCGAGGGCGAGCAGTGCCTCGCGGCGGGCGGCCCGCAGCGGGCCGAGGTCGTGCAGGCGCAGTCCGGTGCGGCGGCGCAGCATCAGTGCGAGCGCGATATTGCCGGCCCGCGCGTGTGCGGGCCAGACGCCCCGGCCCTGCGATCGGCGCCGCCCGAGCACCAAGTCGGCCTCGCCGCCCCGCACTTCACGCACGAACGGCACGAGCAGGGCCGGGTCCAGGGAGGCGTCGCAGTCACAGAAACACACAGTCTCGGCACTCGCGGCGGTCAGCCCCGCATGACCGGCGGCGCCGAAGCCGCGGCGGGGCTCGTGGACGACGGTCGCGCCGAGTTCCCGGGCGATGTCGGCCGAGCCGTCGGTGGAGCTGTTGTCCACGACGAGGGCGCGCCAGCCGGGAGGGATGCGGTCGAGCACCCAGGGCAGGGCTTCGGCCTCGTTCAGGCAGGGGAGGACGACATCGACGTCCTCGGGTGCGGAAGAGGTCATCACGGTTTTCACCCTACGAACGCGAATGGCGCATATCGGACTTCGGCTCCTTACGAAACACGGACGTCCGTGCCTGCCGGCGGCTGGAGCGCGACGCGGAGCAGCGCGCAATGCGAGGCTGGCCGTATGCAGCAGCCGTACGAGCCGACGGCGGACAGATCCGCCGGTGGCGACAGAACCGGTCGCGGGGCCGGGGCCGCCCGCGTCCTCGTTGTCGACGACGACCCCACGGTCGCGGAGGTCGTCTCGGGCTACCTGGACCGCGCGGGATACGTCGTGGACCGGGCCGGGGACGGGCCGACCGCACTCGCCAGCGCCACCGTGCACTGGCCGGACCTGGTGGTGCTGGATCTGATGCTGCCCGGCATGGACGGCCTGGAGGTATGCCGGCGCATGCGCGACCGCGGCCCCGTGCCGGTCATCATGCTCACCGCCCGCGGCGACGAGGACGACCGCATCCTGGGGCTGGAGGTGGGCGCGGACGACTACGTCACCAAGCCGTTCAGCCCCAGAGAACTGGTGCTGAGGGTGGAGTCGGTCCTGCGCCGCACGCGGCCCACCGCGGGCGTGCGCCCCCTGGACTCGGCCGGCCTCACCGTCGACCCGGCCGCGCGCCGCGCCACCAAGAACGGCGGCGAACTGGCCCTCACCCTGCGCGAGTTCGACCTCCTCGCGTTCTTCCTCCGCCATCCGGGCCGGGCGTACAGCCGCGAGGACCTGATGAACGAGGTGTGGGGCTGGGACTTCGGTGACCTCTCGACCGTCACCGTCCACGTCCGACGACTGCGCAACAAGGTCGAGGACGATCCCGCCCGGCCCCGCCTGATCCAGACGGTGTGGGGCGTCGGCTACCGCTTCGATCCTGCCGGCACTTCCGCCCAGGGCGAGGAGTGACCATGAGCGACACCCTCCTCATCGCCGTATACGCCTTCCTCGGCGCCGCCGCGGCCGGACTGCTCGGCGCGGGCACACTGTGGCTGCTGCGCCGCCGCTCACTGACCACCTCACTGACCGTGGTGGCCGCCGTCGCCGTGACCGCGATGCTCGCGGGCACACTCGCCGTGGCACAGGCGATGTTCCTGTCCGCGCACGACCTGACCGTGGTCACGACGGTGGTGGCGATGGCGGCCGTCGTCTCCCTGGCCACCGCGTTGCTGCTGGGCCGCTGGGTGGTCGCGCGCAGCCGCGAACTCACCCTCGCCACCCGCTCCTTCGGTGACGGCGGCGACTTCACGGCACCCGAGGGTCCCGCCACCGCCGAACTGTCCGCGCTCAGCCGCGAACTGGAGGCCACCAGCGCGAAGCTCGCCGAGTCCCGGGAGCGTGAACGCATGCTGGAGTCCTCCCGCCGGGAACTCGTCGCATGGATCTCGCACGACCTGCGCACCCCTCTGGCCGGCCTGCGCGCGATGGCCGAGGCGCTGGAGGACGGCGTAGCCGCCGACCCGGGCCGCTACCTGCGCCAGATCCGTACCGAGGTCGAACGCCTCAACGACATGGTCGGCGACCTCTTCGAACTCTCCCGCATCCATGCCGGCACCCTGGCTCTGTCGCCCTCCCGGATGTCCGTCTACGACCTGGTCGGCGATGCCCTCGCCGGGGTGTATCCGCTGGCCCGCGAACACGGGGTGCGCCTCGTCGGGGACCGTGTCGAGCGGGTCCCGGTGGAGGTGGACGGCAAGGAGATGAGCCGCGTCCTGGGCAACCTCCTGGTCAACGCGATCCGCCGCACTCCCACGGACGGCACCGTCATGGTGGCCGCCGAACGCCTGGCCGACGGAGTGGTGGTGCTGTCCGTGACGGACGGCTGCGGCGGCATCCCCGAGGAGGACCTGCCCCGCGTCTTCGACACCGGCTGGCGTGGCACGCACGCCCGCACGCCTCCGGCGGGCGCAGGGCTGGGCCTGGCCATCGTCCGCGGCATCGTGGAGGCCCACCAGGGCAGCGCCACCGTACGCAACATCCCCGGCGGCTGCCGCTTCGAGGTGGTGCTGCCCGCGGCCGCTTCCTGAAACGGGCAGCACCACCGGTCCCAGACGTACTTACGAGCCACGCATCCCGGCCCGCGCGAACTCCCGCATCCCCTCCACAAAGGCGACTTCGGGCTTCCAGCTCAGCTCGGCCCGCAGCCGCGACGAGTCCGCCGTGATGTGCCGGACGTCCCCGAGCCGGTACTGCCCGGTCACGACGGGCTCGGGGCCGCCGTAGGCTGTGGCCAGCGCTCGCGCCATCTCCCCGACCGTGTGCGGTTCACCGCTGCCGGTGTTGTACGCGACGAGGGCTCCGGCGGCGGAATCTGCCTCGAGCGCCGCCACGTTGGCCGCCGCCACATCCCGTACGTGCACGAAGTCCCGCCGCTGCCGGCCGTCCTCGTACACACGCGGGCTCTCACCCCGGGCGAGCGCCGAACGGAAGAAGGAAGCGACCCCGGCGTACGGGGTGTCCCGTGGCATCCGGGGGCCGTACACGTTGTGGTAGCGCAGGGACACCGCCGCCCCGCCCGTCGACCGCGCCCACGCGGAGGCCAGATGCTCCTGGGCGAGCTTGGTCGTCGCGTACACGTTCCGCGGATCGGCCGGTGTGTCCTCCCCGACCAGCCCTGGCGACACCGCCTCCCGGCACACCGGACAGCGCGGCTCGAAACGCCCGGCCGCCAGATCGGTGACGGCCCGAGGCCCCGGCCGCACCACCCCGTGCCGCCCGCAGGTGTAACGCCCCTCCCCGTAGACGACCATCGATCCGGCCAGCGCCAGCCGCCGCACCCCCGCCTCCGCCATCGCCGTGAGCAGCACGGCGGTGCCGAGATCGTTGCGCGAGACGTACTCCGCCGCGTCAGCGAACCCCGTGCCCAGCCCGACCATCGCCGCCTGGTGGCACACGGCGTCCACCCCGGACAGGGCGCGGGCAACCGCCTCCCGGTCCCGCACGTCCGAGTCGGGGTCGTCGCGCACGTCGAACACGACGGGCTCGTGCCCGCGCGCCTGAAGCGCCTCGACGACATGGGACCCGATGAACCCGGCACCGCCGGTGACCAGTACACGCATGCGCCCACGTTAGGGCGGCGCCTCGCCGCACCACGGGAGCGCGCCGACCACGTCACGAGTCCGTAAGACAACGCGCACACCCCGGCGAGAAGGCTGACCGACGTACTACTTGGGTGGCAGACTCTCGGCGAAGGCGCGTCCCTCGTCGATCCACCCGCCGAGGACGTCATCCTCCGTGAGAGCGGTCCCGGCGACGAGGATCCAGCCTCGCATCGGGCGACCGGTCATGTCGAAGACACGCGTGCCGGGCCGGGCCAGTGCCGCGTCGGTGTTGTCAGCGCCGACCCGCACCATGAGATCGTCGCCGCTCACGCCCACGACCATGTTGCCGCGGTGCAGGAAGGCAATCCCGCCGAACATGCGCTTTTCCGTGATGTCCGGATCAGCGCCGAGCCGTTGTCTGACCCGTTCAGCCAGTCCTTCGTCGTACGCCACGAAGGTTCCTCCTAGTGCCTGGTGAGGCGGTGCTCGAGGTCGCGCAGGTCCTTGTCGATGGAGGAGCGGACCTGGCGGGCCAGGAGAGGCGCGGCCAGCCGGTAGAAGCCGCCCCCGCCGCCCTGGACGCGAATGCGGGCAAGGGTGCCGCTCGGGTCCGGCTCGAAGGTGTAGGTGACGTGCATGGGCATGGGGCCGACGACGGAGATCATGTCCAGTAGCCGAGGCGGCTCGTACGCCGCCACGCGCAGGACGTAGTCGATGCGTCGGCCGAGGAAATGCGCTGTTCGGGTGATCTCGGCGCCCACGCCGAAGCCGCCCTCGTCCGTCTCCCGGGTCAGCTCCGCGGTGCGGATGCCCTGGGTCCACTCGGCGTCATGGCGCCAGTCCATGGCGTACTCGGCCACCCGTTCGGGCGGGAGCGGGATCACGCGCTCCGCGGACACGTCGATCGTCATCGTGCTGCTGCCTTGCTTCGCCCGACCGGGGATTGGGGAGTGAGTCCTGGTGCTGCGTCCAGGATCCTCGACATGCGTGGCGGGCGCACGACGAGCTGGCAGACGCCGGGCAGAGGCGTCGTGTGGCCGTGCGTCGAAACGGGACAATTCGCGATTTCCGCGAGACGCTGCCGCCCGAGGCGGCGCGCAGTGCCGCCTCCCGAACCTGTCTGCCCTCCTCCCCGGGAGTCACCACGGGAGTACCACCCGCCCCGTCCACTGACGACGGTTACCGCTTCGACGACCTGCGCGCACTCTTCATCAACTGCACGCTCAAGCCATCCCTCCAGCTCAGCCACACCCAGGGGCTCGTCGACAAGAGCCGGGCGATCATGGATGCGCGGGGGGTGTGTGACCACGGAGCTCGTCCGCGCGGTCGACCACGTCGTGACGGCGACCGGACTCAACCGCTCCAGCCTCTACGCCACGTTCGGCGGCAAGCAGGACCTCTACCTCGCCGCCTTGCAGCGTTACGTTGAGCAGCGTTCCCGGCTCGTACTCCGCCGTCTGGCGGACGACGAACGGGGACTGCCCGCGATCTCGGACTTCTTCACCGGCTTGATCGAGACACGTTGCTCCGGGGAGTACGCGGGCTGGGGCTGCATGGTCTCCAACGCGCACGCCGGTGCGGAGAACAGCGCCCCCGAGGTCCGGGCGATTCTCGAGGGCCATCATCAGGAACTGAAGCGCGGGATGCATGCGGCCCTGAGCACAGCCGAGGCCCAGCGGCAGGTCGCTACCGGTACCGATCTCGAAGCCGCCGCCGAGCTTCTGGCGCTGCTTGCATACGGCGTGAACCTGCGCTCACGAGCCGGGGCCGAGCCCCGAACCCTGAAGCGGACCGTGGCCATTGCGCTGGATTCGATCGGCGCGATACGAGCTGTGTGACCGGGATTGACGAGGTGACCGGGATTGACGAGCCTGCGAAGGAGCCGGGGCCAACGCGCAGTTCAACCCCGGTCGGTCTGGTCGCCGTCGCCTCGGCGGCCTTTTCGTCGGACGGCCCGGTGTCGATGGCGGATCGGCGGTTGTCGGATCACCAGCGACCCGAACGGTGTGAGGAACTCCGCCGACAGGCGCAGCGACCGGTGAGGAACCGCGCTGCGCACCATGACCGCCGTGAACATCATCCGTGGCAGGCTCAGGACGCGGGCCTGCCGGTCGGTCCTGCGCAGGCACAGGCTGTCGCCCAGGCGGACCGGCCACACCCCTCCGTCATGGTGATGCTGCCGTGGACGCACACCGAGCCCGGCGCGTATTCCTCGAAGTAGTGGTACTCGACCGGCGCGGCTGAATCCGCGGTGCTCAGCGTGGTGGTGGCGGGTGCTGTCACTCGCGGCACGACAGTCGGCCGCCTATGACAGTGAGTCGATCCATTCCTCGAGGTGGCGTACGTGCCGGGTGAGCAGGTCGGGATCACGGAAGGCGTTGGCCAGGAGCGCGCCGCCCTGCACGCCGGTGAGGAGGTGGACCGCGCACGCACGCGGGTCGTCCGTGTTGAGCTGGCGGAACTGGTCCTCCGCCCAGTCGAGGACGAGGCTCATCAGCTTCGCGGCCTCGGGGCCGAGGTCGTCCTCGCGGTTACCGAGGTCCGTGCAGAGGGTGCCCAGTGGACAGCCGTGGCGGGCGACGACGTCGCGACCGGTCCCGGGGTGACTGCGGCGCTTCTGCAACCTGAGCCCGATGATGCATCACGTGGAGTGCGTGGCGATTCTGGAGCCTGCTACGAAGGGCGTCTTGCCTGCGGTTTTGCTCGTGTCCCTCGCGGAAACAATCCTGCCCCTCCCTGACGTTCTCGATCTTCGAGCCGAAGAGGGGAAGGTGTCGGGTCTGAAGCTGTTCCACACGACGGATGGCGGCGTGACTGAGGTCGCGCCGCGTCTTGCTGAGGTCGAGGCAGACGTACAGGGCCTCGTCGAGGCGCACATGGAGACGATGCTGGGGGTGCGGTTTCTGGCGAGCGAGTACGTCATCGACTGTGTTGACGGCGGGCGGATCGACTCGCTGGGGCTCGACGAGAACGGGGCGCCGGTGATCGTGGAGTACAAGCGCGGCACCGACGCGGGGTAATCAACCAGGGCCTTTACTACATGTCGTGGCTGATGGCCCACAAGGACGCCTTCCGGAACCTGGTTCGCGACCGGCTCGGGGCGTGGGCCGCGTCCCAGGTCCTGTGGAGCGCACCCCGGTTGATCTGTGTCGCCGGCGACTTCACCCGCTACGACGTTCACGCGGTACGCGAGTACCGGCGCAGCATCGACCTGGTCCGCTACCGCTTCTTCGGCAAGGACCTGATTGGTCTTGAGACCGTGGCTTCCGTCAGTGGGAGCACGCCGGCCGTCAAGCGGGTTCGCCGGCGCGCGGCCGGGCTGCCGCCGGTCCGCGGGCTCAGTGGGGCGCTGGCGGAGCTGGCGGAGGCGGTTGATGAGGTTTTGCTCGGCCTCGGGGACGGCGTCAGCCGGGTGCAGCGCAAGCAGTACCGCGCGTATCAGCGCCTGCGGAACTTCGCCTGTGTCTGCCCGCCGCAGAAGACCAAGCTCCTCGTCTACCTCAAGGCCGACCCGAGGGATGTCGACCTCGTGCCCGGCTTCACCCGGGACGTGACAGAGCTCGGCCACCACGGCACGGGCGACCTGGAGTTGCAGTTGCGCTGCGAGCGGGACGTGGAGCGGGCTGTGGACCTCTTCCGCGCGAGCTACGCGGCGGGGTAGCCGCCGCGCGCGGCTGTGATGCGGACCCGTACGGGACTGCGAGGCTGTGGATGTTGTGGTGGTGATGCCTTCCGACGTACGGGCAGGTGGTGGCGGTGGACTATCAATGATGCGGCGTTGTCGCTGCTTTCTTTGCGTGTCTCACATGCCTCATCTCCCGTTGATCGGTTGTGGGGTTAGCTCGCCGGCGCCAAGTCCGCGAGCGCACCGCTGACCGGGCTGTGTGACAGCGCCCGCTGCCCGCAGGCCACCCACCACCTCGTTCACCGGCCCATCTGGCAGACGGCAGCCGACAACGGCACTGCACTGCTGAGCAGCCCTCGCATTCCGGCAGGGGAGAAGACCCGCCTGCGTGCGGAGCAGGAACGTTCGCAGCACGTCCTGGAAGAAATCGACAAGGCCAGCAGAAAGGCGAAATGACATGGCCCTCACCGCAGAACAGCGCGATCAGGCAGAACGGCGGGTCCGCGCGGCCATCGACCGTCTGCTGGCCGGGCAGATTCCGTCCGGTGGGGCCTGCGACGTCAAGACCCTAGCCCGCGAGGCCGGCATCTCCCGCGCAGCTCTCTACCGGACCTGGGGACATCTCAAGGACGAGTTCGAGCAACGACGTTCCACCGCCCGGGCCGCCGGCCAGCAGCCCGACCCGCGCGAGGCTCAAATCCTCCGCCTGCGAGCACACAACCAGCGACTCACCAGCAAACTCGCCCGCACTCACACCGAACTCGCCCAGCTCAAGGAACGCCATCAACTGGCCCTGTCGGCCCTGGCCGCCCAGGACGACGAACTCCAGCGGCTCCGCCGCCAGCTGAGCACAATCAGCCCCACCGCCCCTGCAGGCGTCGTCCCTCTGCCCCGCCCATGAACTCCTCCGGCGCGTGCTCAAGAGGGTAGAGAGGTGGTTGTCGTTGAGTGAGAGGACGAGAACCACGTGGACGTGTATGAAGCTGTGGACAGTCGGCGGGCCGTGCGGGCTTTCAGCGATGAGCCGGTACCCAAAGAGGTTCTCGAACGAGTGCTGACCGCTGCCACGCGGGCTCCGTCGAGTGGAAATCTCCAGCCGTGGCATGTCTATGTCGTGGCCGGCGATCCCTTGGCCGAACTGAAGAAGCGTGCGACGGCCAGGGCGCTTGCGGGAGATCCGGGCGATGAGCGGGAGTATCCGATGTATCCGGCCGAGCTGCCTTCGCCGTATCTGGACCGCTTTTCCGCTGCGGCCGCCCAGCGGTACGAAGCGCTGGGAATCGAGCGCGACGACCCCGACAGGCCCATGAAGATCGCCGCCTTGAACTCGGGGGCGTTCGGAGCGCCGGTCGTGCTGTTCTGCTACCTCGACCGGACGATGGGGCCCGGGCAGTGGGGAGATGCGGGGATGTACTTGCAGACGGTCATGCTGTTGCTGAGGGCGGAAGGGGTGCACAGCTGTCCCCAGGTGATGTGGACGATGTATCGCAAGACCGTCAGCCAGATAGTTGGAGCCGATGACGGGCTCGTACTGTTCTGCGGTGTCTCGGTGGGCTTCGAGAAGGAAGGCGTGCCCCGGCCGCGTACCGGGCGAGCGGATATGACGGAAACAGTGAGCTTCATCGGAGTGTGACCGTCAGGCAGTCAAGATCTGCAGGACAGCCTATGAGCCCCCCTTGGCCCCTAACGGGCTGACCCGCGTTTGATCTCGGGGCGTGTTGGCCCGCGGGTTCGGCTGGGCGCGACCGTCTCTATGGCCCCGCACTCACCGACCAAGATCAGTCGCAGGTCGGCCCTTTAGGGTCGGTGGCATGACGACATCCCTTGCCAGCAGTGCCTTCGACTCGCTCCGCCTCGACGCCGTGCCCGATCAGGACACGTTGCGCCGGGTCTACGAACTGCCCAAGGACACGGCCATACGCAAGCAGATGACCGAACTCACCGAGCAGACCCGGCGGTTGATCGGCTGCTCATCGCTGGTCCTGGTCGCCAGCGCGGACGCCGAGGGCAACTGCGACGTTTCCCCGCGCGGCGGCCCCGCCGGGTTCGTTGCCGTCCTGGACGCACGGACGGTGGCGATACCGGACGCGACCGGCAACAAGCGTCTGGACACCCTGCAGAACGTCATCGCCACCGGACGGGCCGGGCTACTGTTCGTCATCCCGGGGCGCACCACGACGCTCAGGGTGAACGGCCGGGCCTGCGTCTCCACCCGCCCGGAGCTGCTGTCGCAGCTGACCGCCGTGGGCAAACCTCCGGCCAGTGCGCTGGTGCTGGGGATCGAGGAGGTCTACCCGCACTGCCCCAAGTCGCTCCTGCGCAGCGGGGCCTGGAAGCCGGAGCAGTGGCTGTCGGCGGACGCCCAGCCGACCTCGGCCGAGGTGACACTGGCCCAGCTGCGGATGCCGGAGCTGACGATCGCTGACATCGAGCAGGCGGAAGCAGACTCGCTGAAGTACCGGTACGAGTAACGGGCCGACCTGCGCTAACTGAACCACCAGCCCGTCGAATCCCCGGACCAGCACCCCCCAAGATCAATCGCGGGGCGGCCCGAAATAGAGGCGGTCGTGCCCGGCAACTCGTAGAGGCTGAGATTCCAAACGCTTCACCCGCACGGATGAACCTCGCCCCGGCACACAGCCGAGACACGTGATCTCCGCGTCTTCGACGCCGAGATCACGGCGCAGACCATCCCGACGAGACACTACGGAAGGTGACGCCCGATGCCCCGATAACCCAGAGATCACCGGTTTGGCTAACCGGCGATCTGCGGCTATATTCCGCCCCTCGGCCGCCGCGTTGATGCCTGGGCCTGAGCGGTCGGGCCAGCCGGCGGGGGGGCTTGTGCCAGAAGGTGTCGGTGATTCCCGGTCGTACGGCCTCTGGGGTCACGAGTGGAGGGCTCTGCGGGGGGTCCGCTGCACCCAACCGCAGTTGGTCACTCGGGACGGCCCTGCCGGTCCGGAGGCGGAACGGACAGTGGCCAGTACGTCGTGTCTCGCTTTCCCTCGAGTGCGGCGAGCAGGACGTCCTCGGACAACTGCAGGGCCGGGGCGCAGTGCAGGTTTGGCCAACCGACTAACCGCCTTGCTCATCCGTTTCGGTGGCGGTTATGGATCGGTTCGGCGCGCCTGCGGCTGAGGTGGGCGGGGATGGGCTGATAGAGCCGCCGACGCTCCGCGTAGTCCGCCAGGTCGGCCTTGTAGAACTGCGCCCTGTCGCCGGACCGGCGGGAGAAGCGGATTTGGAGCGCGCCGGGTTGTCCGGTGCTGCTGCGGGCGTAGAACCGGCAGCCCCAGTAGGACTCGGGTGGAAGGCCACAGCAGCAGTCCAGTTCCGTACCGATGATCAGCAGGCCGCAGTCCGGGTCGGTCAGCAGATTGGTAAAGCCCTCGTGGTAGCAGGGCATGTTCGCGCCGGGTTCGTTGATGTATTCGATGATCCATTCCGAGCCGCCGTCTTCGGTGAGGTTGGTCCACGCCGTGGTGCTCAGGGGCACGCCGATGGTCCGCAGCAGTGGGGCGCGGCGTAGCAGGCCGCTGGTGAGCCAGGCTGAGGGTTTCTTGCGGTAGTGGTGCCGGCCCAGGACGGTGCAGGTGGCCGGTTCACGGTAGGCCGCTTCGCTGCGTTGCCACTGGTGGGGGCTGTGCTCATGGCAGTAGCGCCTTCCGTCCGCGTCGTTCTCTTCTCGTTGGAGGGGCAGGGCGGCGTACCAGTCCTCGGCGGGGACGCCCAGGATCATGAGCGAACCCGGCATTCCGATCCGTCGGATGTGAATACCGTCGTCGTCCACGGTGAAGCGGGCTCCCGGGATGCCGCGTACCTCACCGTGCTCGTCGAAGCAGGGGACGAGATTGCGGATCAGTTCCTTTGCCATGGATTCCGAGGCGACGGACTGGGCGACGTCGTTCTCGAAGGTCAGGACGAGGCTGTCGGGGTGCGCGTCGGTGGATCGGATGCCCCACGGGTTGCGGGTATCGATCATCGGCCAGGCGTGGCCTGACAGGACGTAGCTCTCCAGGACGGCCTGGCTGGGGTGCGCCTCGGGGATCAGTGGTGATGTGGGTGGGAGGGACTTCACCCGCTTGAGGGCATCGGTCCAAGTCATCCCGGTCGCCAGTTGGAGCTTTTGGGCGCGTCGTTCCACACGGGTGCTCTTCACGGAAGGCTTTCCGCCGCGTTGCCTGTCCCGACCCAGGATGCGCGGCTGTCCTCCGCGGTGCACGTGTCCGTACTTAGATGCGACGCCAGCCGAGTTGGCTCCTCTCGGCACGCCCCGTCGGGTGGGCGCGCCGCACGTCGGACCTCGCTGGGCCCGTGCGACGCACCCTACGCACCTGGCAGGCGCAAGGTCCGTCCCCGGAACGGGCCGCTGGACATTTTCACGGAGACGGCCTAGCGCGTGCCGCTCCGAGGACCGACGACGGGGGCGGACTGACTGCCAGCTGCCCAGCCCTATGGGGCGCCCAGACTGCAGAAGCCGGCGAGGACGCTGGGGGACAGGCCGCTCGTGAATCCCGCGCGGGGCATGCGGCGGAGAATGGCCTGCCAGAGTTCGGGCGGCAGGCGGGAGGGAGGCCGTTCCACTGTGGCCCGGAGTTCAAGCGCGGCCGTTTTGCCGGGGTCTTCGAGGACGAACTGCTGGTCGTTGCCGTAGTTTTGGTCCGTGTCCCCCCGGAATCTCTTGAGCAGGAGGGGCAGACCGCACACGGGGTCCACCAGGGCCGCCACGATGTTGTGCGGCCCCGGTCCTTGCTCGCGGGCATGCGAGGACCGCAGGACAAGCCGTGCCACGTCGAAGGCCGCGCCGCGATGGCCGTCGACCAGGAACGTGTTGGCGATGGTGTGCAGGAGCGCAGCACGCCGGAGCAGGCCGCTGCTCAGCCAGGCCCCGCGTTGCGTCACCCGGACGTAGTGATCATTGTCGTCTTCCCATTGAGCGTGGTGCTCTCGCTCTGCCGGCGTCCAGGTGTGCGGCGAGGAGCGCCAGCACAACTGCATGCTGTCCGGGTCGATCCAGTTGGAGAGCGTTCGTGCCTCGGCGCTGCGCCAGACGGTGGCCGGTAGTCCGGTCAGCCGCAGCCGGGCGGGCTCTCCCAGGACCTGCAATTCGATCGCTGTCCGATCCCGTCGCGTGATACGCAGGCCGGGCACGCCCTGCACCTCGTGGCCCGGGGCGTACGAGGGCAGGAGGTTGAAGAGGATTTCAACTGCCCGCTCTTCGCTCTCTACACCAAGGGCGATGACGTCTGACTGGGGCTGAACCGCGGTGATCCCAAGGGGGAAACGGGTGTAGATGTTCCGGAACTCCAGGAGCCCAAGCAGTACGCGGGCCTCAAGGCGCTGTTGAGCTGGCGAGGCCGCCTGTGGAATGGGTGATTGGCCGTCCTGAAGTACATCCACCGCCCGGCGGGCCTGTTGGACGCTCTCGCCTGTGCAGAGGCGTCGGAGCAAGGCAACGTCTTGGTGCAGTGCGCTCATGGGTCTCCTGCACGTCTCGGCCCAGGACGTACGGAATCGAGATCCGGTGGGAAGCGCGGTGGTTCGTTGGATGACCGGTTCACCCGAGCGTGGAGGACCAGGGCCGAATCGTCTCCGGGGAGCGGTGGTCAAGCCGCGTTTGCATCGTAGGTCACACAGCCACGCTGGGCGGTGGCTCGGTGGACTTTCCGGCCTTCGATCACCCTGAAGGGGGACAAGTCCTTGCACGGGCACTGTCACGTGCTGTCAGCGCCATGATTGCGCTACCCGGCCGCAGCTTCGAGGGCGTCGGCGAACTTCCGGTCCATAAGGAACGCGTGCGATGTCGGCAGGTACATGTTGTCCCTGCCCTTGATCACTTCGGCCTCCGGCCGCTGGGCCGGAGGGTCGGTGAGGTAGGTGTTGAACAGTGCGCTGTCGCGCATGTGCGCCGGGAGACGCTCGTAAGCAGGGAGGTACTCCATGTTGCACTGGCGGCACAGCAGACCCCGTACGCAGTTCCCGCACGAGGAGCCGGGCCCACAGCAGGTGTGGTCGTGGTCGATGTGCCAGTTGGACGCCTTCGTGTGCGGAATTCCGAAGTCGTCCTCTTCTTCGTTGTCGCCGCACAGCGCAATCGCGAAGTTCTGTACGCGCAGGACGGCGTTGAATCGGGCGATCGTCAGCCCGTAGCGCCACATCCGGCGTTGCAGTTGTCGGCACCGCCGGCATACGCGCCCGCGCTGAGGTTGCTGGTCACAGGGCTGGTGTGGGTGGGCATCGGGAGTGCCGCTGCTTGCGCGGCGCGTCCAGGTCATCCCGCAGGATCTCGTCGATCGTCGCCTTGAACGGATCCAGGCGCGAGATCCGGGGTGGAAGCTGGTTGCGCGGCGCCGGCCACACCGACTCCAGCGCCATCGCGACCGTCCTGCGGCCCACCCCGTACTTGGCCGACAAAGCCCTGCTGGACAGCCCTTCGACCCGAGCGTCATGGCGTATCGCCGCGTAGAACTCGACCTTCGAATAGGGCACTTGAGCCACCCAGGGCTAGCTGATGCACTCCGATAGTCCCACCGCAAGGCCCCCAGTGGAGTCAGAACTCACCGACATCAACTGTCCGCTGACAGCACTGGAGTCAAAACCCACCCACCACTGGCCTCAAGACTGACCTACAAAGCCACGCTGCCCTGACGCTGTTCAGCGGTTCCAGCATGTTGGTCTGCGGTGATCCTGGTTGGTGAAGGTTCTGCGCATTTCGGACGCGCTGAAGCGGCCTCGGGAAGCGGTGTGAACGGGCCTCTGGAGTGCGGTTGTTGTCGCGACCGGGCCTCGGCATGATGGACGTCGCATGTCGTGAATCGCCGCTGACCATCGCCTCTCCGTGATGGGACCCAGCCGGGATCCATGTCGCGATATAACGCTAGTCTTCTGCATGCGTCGCTGCCTGCGTCGCGCGGAGACGTTCGACGGGACCAGGATGGGAAGCATGTCGGGAGAGATTTCGCCCACCGGGAAGCACTCCGGCCCCAGCTCGTCGCCCGGGCTGCGAGCCTCTCATGCCGACCGGGACCGGGTGGTGGATGTGCTGCGTATCGCGGCGGGGGACGGCCTGCTGACCGCGGACGAGTTGGACGAGCGCCTGGAAGCTGCCCTGTCGGCGCGGACTGTTAGTGAACTGACCGCGCTCACCGCCGACCTGCCGCCCGTATCGGCTACGGCTGGCGCGACTGTGCCAGAGGTCAAGGACGTAGTTCGGATCGAACAGGTCCACAGCGGCGCGGTCGAGCGCGTGGGGCGCTGGGTGGTACCGCGGAGGCTGGAGCTCGCGGTGACGTACTGCGAGGTGACACTTGACTTCACTGACGCAGTGATCACGCACGACACCTTGCGGATCGACGTGGCCATGACGGGGAAGACCCTGACGCTGGTCACGAGGCCGGGCATCGTGGTCGATACGGATGGTCTGCAGCTGGTACACAGCAGGGTCAAGTACCGTCAGACTCCGACGAACCCTGATACGCCGGTCACTCTGCGAGTGGAGCTGGTCGGCCAGAAGGCCCACGGCCGCGTGGTGGTGCGGCCCCGGCGTCGGACGTTCGGGCAGTGGCTGCTGCGCAGGCCAACGTCTCGTTCTGCAGGCGCTTGACTCCATCGTTGTGAACTGGCGGCGGGGCTGGCCGCTGAGGTCTCTTGTACGGGGCGACGCTCGCGTATTGCGGTGTTGTTGCTGAGCGAGCCTGGTCAGCTCGACTG
Organism: Streptomyces montanus; assembly: GCF_005786655.1. Taxonomy (NCBI): domain Bacteria; kingdom Bacillati; phylum Actinomycetota; class Actinomycetes; order Kitasatosporales; family Streptomycetaceae; genus Streptomyces; species Streptomyces montanus. The sequence goes on along the minus strand of NZ_VBZC01000038.1, from coordinate 8,118 downwards.
CTCAGTCTGGTTGGCTTTGCTGTGGGCGAGCCTGTAGGACTCAGTACCAGTCTCGATCAAGGTGGCGTTGAAGGCGCGCCTGTCCACGATCGCCGCGCAGAGCCGCGGGTCGGTGAAGGTGCGGCTCCAGGCAAGGTCGCTGTCGTTCCCGGTGTCCTGGTCACCGCCGTCGAACCCGCCGGTCCCAGAGCTCAGAGCCAATCTCGCCGCTTGAAGATGACGTACAAACTGGTACAAACAACCGCCATAAGGGCGATCGAAAGAGGGTATCCGAATACCCAGTGCAACTCCGGCATGTGCTCGAAGTTCATGCCGTAGACCGTCCCGACCAGTGTCGGAGCGAACAGAATCGCCGCCCAAGAGGAGATCTTCTTGATCTCCTCGTTCTGTTCGAAGCCCGCCTCCGCCAACGCCCGCATCTCCGCGTTCTGTTGCTGCGTGACCAGCGTCGCGTTCACCGTGAGGATGTCGGCGAGGCCCTGGCGGAAGCCGTCGACGCGTTCGCTGGTGTGGGTGACGTGGTCGGCGACGTCGCGGAGGTAGCGCTGGAGTTCCTCGTCGGTGTCGTACTTGGCGAAGCCCGCCATCAGGCTGTGCAGCATGCCGACCAGAGGGCGGGTGGCGCGCTGGAACTCGACCATTTCGCGGGAGAGTTCGTAGATGCGGCGGGAGACCTCCGGGTCGCCGCGGAAGACCTCGGTCTCGATCTCGTCGATGTCGTTCTGGACGCCGGCGACGACCGGCAGGTAGCCGTCGACCACCGCGTCCAGGATCGCGTACAGGACCGCCTCCGGGCCCAGCTTCAACAGTTCCGGTGTCTCTTCCATGCGGCGACGGACGGCCGAGAGGTCCGGCGCCGCACCGTGCCGGACCGTGATCACGAAGTCGGGGCCGACGAACACGTGCAGCTCGCCGAAGTCCACCTCCTCCGGAGCGTCGAGATAGCGGGCGGCGCGCAGGACGACGAACAGAGTCTCGCCGTAGCGTTCCAGCTTGGGGCGCTGATGCGCCTCCATCGCGTCCTCGACGGCGAGCGGGTGGAGGTCGAACTCCTCGGCCAGCGACAGGATTTCGGCCTCCGTCGGACGGGCCAGACCGATCCACGCCATGCCGTCCCGCTGCTCGCGCAGCTCACGGAAGGTCTGCGCGAGTGAGCCGGGCGTGGAGACGCGTACCCCGTCGCGGTAGAGGGCCGCCTCGACGACGCTGGCGACGGCGGGCTCCGCGGCGGTCGCGGCAGGCGGGGCCGGACGGGTCTTCGGCGGCTCCCCGGACGGTGGGGCCGACGGAGTCATGGCGCGCCGCCACACCGGCTTCCGGCTGCTCTTCGCGGCGGGTACGGGGCGGACTCGGCGCTCCGGCATCGCGGCTGCCTCCCGTGTTCGAAGGTCTGTGGCTCTGACTCGCAGGTTCTGTCTGGCTCGCGGTTCTGTCTGGCTCTGGCTCTGTCTGACTCTGTCTCTCTGATCACGGGCAGGATATACGGGTCAAATGACCTCGCCATGAGGGCCGGCTGGGGAGTCGGGTAGGAGATCGGCAAGGTTTGCGGACAGAAGGTGTCCGCAAGTCCGGCTAGCGTGCGCAGCATGACGAAGACCTCGACCGCCCCTGTGCTGAGCGTCCGAGCGCTGAACCGTGCGACTCTCGAGCGGCAACTGCTCCTGCGTCGCGCAGCCCTGTCCGCGAAGGACGCCGTCGAGCACCTCGTCGGTCTGCAGGCGCAGAACGTGAAACCGCCGTACTACGCGCTCGCCGCCCGGCTGGAGGGCTTCGACCCCGAGGAACTGTCGGCGGCGATGGGCGCCCGCGAGGTCGTACGCATCGTGACCCTGCGCTCGACCATCCACACGCACACCGCCGACGACTGCCTCACGCTGCGGCCGCTGGTGCAGGCCGCCCGCGAACGGGAGTTGTACGGCTTCCGCGACGGGCTCGCCGGGGTCGACCTGGACCGGCTCGCCGCGATCAGCCGGGAGCTGGTCGAGGCCGAGCCGCGCACCATGAAGGAGTTGCGCGAGGCGCTGCTCGTCGAGTGGCCCCACGCCGACCCGCAGGCCCTCTCCATCGCGGCCCGCTGCCGGCTGCCCCTCGTCCAGGTCACGCCGCGCGGGATGTGGGGCAGGAGCGGCCAGGTCGCGCTCACCACCGCCGAGCACTGGCTCGGCCGCCCCGCCGAGCCCGCTCCCGCACCCGACTCGACCGTGCTGCGCTATCTCGCCGCCTTCGGCCCCGCCTCCGTCAAGGACATGCAGACCTGGGCGGGCCTGACCCGGCTGCGCGAGGCCTTTGAACGCCTGCGGCCCCAGTTGATCACCTTCCGCGACGAGAACGGCGTCGAACTCTTCGACCTCCCGGACGCGCCCCGCCCGGACGCGGACACCCCCGCACCACCTCGCCTGCTGCCCGAGTTCGACAACCTGCTCCTCTCGCACGCCGACCGCTCCCGAGTTGTCCCCGCCGAGTACAAGGGGCGCAGCTGGCAGGGCAACCAGGCGTACCGCACGTTGCTCGTGGACGGATTCCTCAGGGGCGTGTGGCGGCTGGAGGAGTCGCGCGACCGCGCCGTGCTCACCGTCGAGCCGTTCGACCCGCTCACCAAGGGTGAGCGTGACCAGGTCGTCGAGGAAGGGGAGCGGGTGCTGTCGGTGCTGAGCGCGGCCTCCTCGCACGACATCCGGTTCGGCAGCGTCGTACGCGCCTGAGGGTGCCGGTGGAATCTCAGTCCGCCCGGCCCGTCGCCGCGACCGTCACGCCCAGCCCGATCATGGTGAAGCCGCCCGCGCCGCCGATCATCGACAGGCGGCGGTCCGAGCGCGCGAACCAGGTGCGGGCCGCGGCCGCGCTCAGGCCCCACAGGGTGTCCGTGACCAGGCCTATGGATATCGGCACCAGGCCCAACAGGAGCATCTGCAAGGGCAGTTGACCGGCAGAGTGGTCCACGAACTGGGGGAGTACGGCGGCGAAGAAGACGATGCCCTTGGGGTTCGTGACGCCGACGACGGCGCCGTCCAGGACTGTCCGCAGATCGCCGCGCGCCGCACCCGCCGATCCCGCCGCACCCGCCGATCCCGTCGGGCCTGCCGACCCCGTCGCGTCCGGCGACCCCGTCACCCCCGCCCCGATCGGCGAGGCCTTCAGGTCCTTGCGGTGGCGGAACGCCTGGACGCCGAGGAACACCAGATACGCGGCGCCCGCCAGCTTGACGGTCAGGAAGACCGCGACCGAGCGCTCGACGAGCGAGCCGATGCCGACGGCCACCGCCACGACCAGGACGTACGAGCCGATCACGTTCCCGAGCGCCGTCGCCACCGCCGTGCGCCTGCCGTGGGCGAGTGCGCGGCCGATCACGAACAGCACGCTGGGGCCCGGAATCACGATCACCAGCAGCGACATGGCCGCGAAGGCCAGGAAACGATCCGTGGACACCATGTCCGTCACCCCCTCGGCAACCCATTCAAGCAGCCGGCAGTGACAACGTGTCCAGGCCTGAACGGGGGGCGGCGGACGGCACATGGATAGGGGGCGTTGCGAACCGCTCGTGGCGGACCGCAACGCCCCCTGGCGTTACCTGAGAGGGTGCTCAGGAGTTGATCTGCGTCGTCACCAGCGACGAGAAGGTCGTCAGCCGGGTGTAGACGCCGGGCGAGCCGGCGGCCGCGCAGCCGTCGCCCCACGACGTGATGCCGGCGAGCCGGCCGCCGATGACGAACGGGCCGCCGCTGTCGCCCTGGCAGGTGTCGGTGCCGCCCTGCGTGTAGCCCGCGCACACCATGTCGCTCGCGACGAACCGGGAGCCGTACGAGGAGGAGCAGGAGGAGTTCGAGACGGTCGGGACCGTAGCGGTGCGCAGCTGGTTGGAGGAGGAACCGTTCGAGCTGGTGGTGCCCCAGCCGAGGATGCGGGCCGTGGTGCCGGCCGCGTACACGCCGGTGTCGGAGGAGGAGACGTAACCGATCGGCGTGTACGGCATGGAGGTCGACAGGGTGAGGACGGCGACGTCGTCGCCCTCCGTGGCGTCGGTGTAGTCCGGGTGGATCCATATCTTGCTGACTCTGGCCACCGTGCCGTTCGTGCCGTTGCGGTAGGTGCGGCCGCCGACCACACGGACGCTGCTGGTGGTCTCGTCGACCATGCAGTGGGCGGCGGTGACGACCTTGGTCGCGGAGACCAGGGTGCCGCCGCAGAACTGGTTCTGCGAGGAGTCGGTGATCTGCATGACGTACGGGTACGCGGACGCCGTGGTCGTCGAGCCGCCGACGATGGGCTGGGGAGCGGCGTTTGCGGTGGTCGCGCCGAGCAGGCCGGTCGTCGTGGCGGCGGCGACCGCCGCGGTCACGACGAGGGCCTTTTTGGCAAGGGTGAGCCCGAACATGGATCTCCTCAGGAGTGCCGGTGGGGGGTGCACTGTGGGGGGTCTGTGGTGCGTGGGGGTGCGACGGCCTGCGGGGCGTGTCCCACGCTAGAAGCGGACCCGTGCTCTCCCCAATGAGGGAACCCCCTGCGGGAGTTGGCGAGGGAAAACCCTCGGTTGCCCACCGCCATCCCTTTTGGGGCCCTCAGGTCAGCGGGGTCCTCAAGGTCATCCAGTCCGCTTCTGTCCCGCCGCCAACCGCACGATGTCGACCCGTGAGCGGATCCCCAGTTTCCGGTAGACCCTGGTGAGGGTCGCCTCGACCGTCTTCACGCTGATGAACAACCGTGCGGCGATCTCGCGGTTGGTGGCCCCTTCCAGGACGAGCGAGGCGACCTGACGTTCTGTCGCGGCGAGCTGGTCGAGTTCCGGGCAAGCATTCCGGGCGGCCGACGAGGCGGGGGCAACCCCAGGGGCCGGGGATGCCCCGGGAGCCCCGGATGACCCGGATGACCCGGATGACCCGGAAGCCACGGAGGGTGCGGGGGCGGCTGAGTCAGTCGGCGCCCCCGACGCCGTGCTGCTGGTGGACGTGGAGTCCGCGGAGGCGGAAGAGGCGGCAGGACCGGTCAAAGCCCCAACAGTCGCCTCCAACTGGCGTAGCCACGGCGCGGCTTGGCACCGCCGGAACAGCCGCGTCGCCTCGTCGTACGCGCTCGCCCCCGTTCCCGGCCCGGACCCTCCCCCGGCCCCCGCCCCCTGCGCCCGCTCCACCCGCAGCCGCGCCAACTCCAAAGCGGCGCGCGCTTCTTCGAGTCCGTACCCCAAGCGTCCGAGCCGGGCCTGGGCCGAGGCCAACTGCTGGGCCGCCGCCTCGTGTTCGCCGTGCGCGGCCTTCACCAGGGCCTCGGCACGGTCCAGTACGGCGAGGACGCTGGCGCGCCCGAGCCGCTCCGCGTGCTCGCGCGTGGCGTCGATGACGTCCTGCGCCTCCGTTGGTTCGCCGATTCGGATCAGCGCCTCGGCGAGGTCGCCGTGCCAGCGGCCCCGTGCGGGATCGAAGATGCCGAGCCCCTGCTCCAACTCCCGTGCCCTGCGCAGCGACTGCACCGTTCCGGCGGCGTCCCCGGCCACGAGCCGGGCATGGCCGAGCGCGCCCAGCGCACGTGACAGATAGATCAGGTCGCCGTCCTCCTCGGCGCGGCTGACCGCGTCGCCCGCCAGGGCGAGCGCCCGGTCGAGGTCGCCGCCCGCGGCCTCGGCGAGGGAGGTGAACATGTTGCCCGCCGCCTCACCGATCCCGGTGTCCCGTCCGAGCCGCAGGCTCTCGTGGGCGAGGGCGAGCGCTCGGCCGCAGTGTCCGGAGCGCAGTTCGGTCTCGGCGAGCCCGCGCAGGAAGTGCACCTCGCTCTCGACCATGCCGCGCCGCCGCACATCGCTCAGCAGCCGGGTGATCGTCGTACGTGCCTCGGTGAGCTGGTCGCTCATGATCTGCCAGCGGAACCGGGTGGCGCCCGCGCCGTTGTGGTCGCAGGCCACCCTCGGGTCCTGCGGTTCCGTGAGTGCCCGTTCGACGGTCGCCAAGGCATCGGGATGCCCCATCAAGGTCTCCATCTGGGCCTGGAACGACAGGGCGAGCAACTCGGTGCTGCGGTCGCCGGCGGAGGCGGCGAGCCGCGCGGCGTGCGCGGCCTCCTCCCGGCCCTTGGCCATCTCTCCCTCGACGAGCAGCGCGCGCCAGGCCAGTTGGTACCGGACGAGGGCGAGCAGCCGCGGGTCGTCGCCCGCGTCCGCGAGGGCCTGCGGGAAGACGGCGTCGACCTCGCTCATGGCCTGGCCGGCCGCGTCGATCACGACCATCCAGGCGCGCACCCGGACCGCCGCGTCGGTCGCCCGGTCCAGTACGTCGCGGGCCACTTCGCGCGCGAGGTCGATGTCGCCGGAGGTCAGCGCGTCCTCGGCGGATCTCAACCGGCGTTCGTCCGCGCCGGGTAGGGCGCCGGGCGGGGTGTGCCGGGCCGCGAGCATCCCGAGCTGGGCCGCGACCGAGGGTGCGCCACGGTCTCGGGCCAGTGCCGCGGCCTCGGAGAGCCGTGCGGCGACACGCTCGTCCTTTCCGGTGGTGGCCAGGGCCAGATGGCGCGCACGCTCGATCGGGTCGGAGGCCGCCGTGGACAGCGCGGAGTGGGCGGCCCGCTGCTCCTGGGGCGTCGCCTGCGCGTACAGCGCCGCCGAGACGAGTGGATGCGCGAACCGTACGGCCCCGTCCTGGCCCTCCGGTCCGTTGGTCGCCACCAGTCCGAGCGAGGCCGCGAGCGCCGTCTCGGCCTCGGCGTTCGTACGGCCCGCGGCGTGCAGCAGCGCCAGCGTGGGGCGTGCTCCGGCGCTCGCGACGAGCAAGGTGCGCCGGGCCTCGGTGGACAGCAGGTCGAGGCGGCTGAGGACGAGTGCGCGCAGCGAGGTCGGCACCGGCAGCGGCTCGCCGGGGCGCGGCGGTGTCGGGCTCTCGGCCAGGGCGCGGCCGAGTTCGAGCGCGAACAGCGGGTTGCCGCCGCTGGTGAGATGGATGTCGCGGACGGTCGAGCGGCGCAGGCCGGTGTAGCCGCGGGCGGCGAGGAGCTCGGAAACCTGCGGGTGGGAGAGGGGAGCCAGGCGCAGGGCGAGCGACTCCGGAGGATACGCGCGTAGATACGGAACGTGTTCCTGCTCCTTCGGTTCGGTGCCCGTACGCACCGCGCCGAGCATCCGTACCGGCAGCCCGCCGAGGCGACGGGCCGCGAAGCCGAGCAGCTCCGCGCTGGGCGCGTCCAGCCACTGGAGGTCGTCGGCGACGAGCAGGACCTCGCCCTTGGCCGCGAGTGCGCGCAGTACCGACAGCACCGCGAGGCGCAGTGCCAGACCGCCCTGATGCAGGGACGATTCGGCACGGCCGGTGAGCGCCGCTTCGAGAGCGGCGCGCTGCGGGGCCGGCAGCGCGTGCGCCACCCCGTCGGCGACGAGACCGAGCAGATCGACGAGGGCGAGGAAGGGGAGGTGCGATTCCGACTCGGTGGCCGAGCAGCGCAACACGGTCCGGGCTGATTCGGCGTATTCCGCGGCCAGTGCCCGAAGGGCGGTCGACTTTCCGATTCCGGGCGGACCGTACAAGAGGACGCTGCCGCCGGAGGAGAGCTGCTCACGTGCCCGTGTCAGCAGCTCGTTCCGGCCGATGACCTGGTCGGAACGGGGTCTGACAGGATCTTCGAAATCCCGCCGCACGCGGACCCTCCCTCATGTCGTGTTCGGTTCAATATTAAGCAAAGACCTCCTGAATTTCGGAGGGGTGCACCGTGAGGGAAATAACAGAGTTTTGGTATACGGGATTTCAGAGCGCGCGTGCGTGAATGGCTCCGGACTTCAGGGCAACAGCCCGGCCCGTCGCGCCGCCACCACTGCCTCCAGCCTCGTGTGCGCCCCCAGCTTGCGCATCGCCGAGCGCAGATACGCCTTCACCGTCTCGGACCGCAGACCGAGCCGATCCGCGGCGGCGGCGTTGGTCGTCCCGGCGGCGACGAAGGCCAGGACGTCCAGTTCACGCGGGGAGAGGCGAACCCCGTGGGCCACGGGCGGCGAGGCCGGCGCGGCGGCCAGCGTGTCGCACACCGCGAGGAGTTCGGCCCGCAGCGCAGGGTCCTCGACACGCGGTGCCAGCGCCCGCAGCGCCCCGTGCGCCTCGCGGACCTGCTCCCACGCCGCGCCCGAGGCGGCCTCCGGCCCCCGCGCCGCCG
>NZ_VBZC01000037.1:0-96651 GCF_005786655.1 Streptomyces montanus | reverse complement strand
GGCGTGCGGGTACCCGGCCGGGGGCGTGCGGGTACCCGGCCGGGGGCGTGCGGTTGCCCGGCAGGCACCTGTACGGGTGCCCGCCGGGGGCTCGCGAGTTGCCCGGCCGGAGCCAGTGCGGGTGCCCAGCCGAGCCCTGAGCGGGTGCCCCGCCGGAGGCTCGCGCGGGTACCCAGCCGGGGTCGCACACGGTTGCCCCGCCGGAGCCCATGCGGGCGCCCGGCAGAAGCCTCGCGCCGGTCCCCGGCAGGAGCGCGTGCGAGGACCCCGGCCGGATCCGATGCGGTTACTCGGCCGGAACCCGGACGGTTGCCCAGCGGGGGGCATGCGGTTACCCGGCCAGGGGCACCCGGTTACGAGGCCGGAGCCAATGCGGGCACCCGGCAGAAGCCTCGCGCCGGTCCCCGGCAAGAGCCCGTGTGTGGCCCGACCGGAGCCTGTGCGGCTACTCGGCCGAGACCCGTGCGGTTGCCCAGCCGGGGGGCGCGGTTACCCGGCAGGCACCTGCACAGATGCCCGGCCGGAACCCGTACAGGCGCCCCCGCCGGGGTCGCTCGGGTGGTCGGCTGGGGGCCCGGGGCAGCTGGCCGGAGCCTCGCGCTGGTACCCGGTGGGCGCGCCTGTTCGGGTAGCCGACCAGAGGTCGTGGCCGCACCCGGCCCGGGGCACGTACGAGGCCCGGAAGGCACCTGTGCAGGCGCCCCGCCGCAGCCCGTGTGAGAGCCCGGCCCGAGCCCGTGCGGCTACTCGGCCGAGACCCGTGCGGTTGCCCAGCCGGGGGGGCGCGGTTACCCGGCAAGCACCTGCACACATACCCGGCCGGAACCCGTACAGGCGCCCCCGCCAGGGTCGCGCGGGTGGCCGGCTGGGGGCCCGGGGCAGCTGGCCGGAGCCTCGCGCTGGTACCCGGTGGGCGCGCCTGTTCGGGTAGCCGACCAGAGGTCGTGGCCGCACCCGGCCCGGGGCACGTACGAGGCCCGGAAGGCACCTGTGCAGGCGCCCAGCCGCAGCCCGTGTGAGAGCCCGGCCCGAGCCCGTGCGGCTACTCGGCCGAGACCCGTGCGGTTGCCCAGCCGGGGGGGCGCGGTTACCCGGCAAGCACCTGCACATATACCCGGCCGGAACCCATACAGGCGCCCCCGCCAGGGTCGCGCGGGTGCCCCGGCAGGGGCTCGCGCGGGGGTTCCGGCCGGGGCTCGCGCGGGGGTTCCGGCCGGGGCTCGCGCGGGGGTTCCGGCCGGGGCTCGCGCGGGGGTTCCGGCAGGAGTCCGGCTGGGGCCCCTGCGGGAGCCTCCCGCGGGTGGGCGGCAGGTGTGCCTGTGCGGGGCGCCCGGGCGTCAGCCGGGACTGACGACTCCCTTTGCGCCTCCGGAGGCGGTGCCCTTCGTGGCGGACTTCGGGATGGGCCGGTCGGCCCTGAGCGCGGCCCAGACGCGCTTGGCCTTGGTCTTGTCGATGAGGACCCGGTTGGTGTCCGCCGCGTCGTACTGGACCGGCATCGTCACCATGTTCATGTTCCCGGGGCTGATGCTCTTGAGCCCGTTGGCGAAGGAGGCCAGGTCCTTGACCGAGTCGAGCTCGGAGTCGGTGGTGACGGTCTTCGTCGCGGTGTCGGCGAGATCGAACAGCTCCTTCGGGTTGCTCAGTATGCCGATCTCCTTGACCTGTTCGACCAGAGCCTTGATGAACGCCTGCTGGAGCTGGATGCGGCCGAGGTCGGATCCGTCGCCCACGCCGTGCCGGGTGCGGACCAGGCCGAGGGCCTGCTTGCCGGTGAGCTGGTGGGTGCCGGCCTTCAGGTCGAGGTGGCTGTCGGGGTCCGAGATGTTCTTAGTCGTGGTGACCTTGACGCCGCCGAGCTCGTCGATGAGCTTCTGGAAGCCGCTGAAGTCGACCTCGATGTAGTGGTCCATACGGATACCGGTCATCGACTCGACGGTCTTCACCGCGCACGTCGCCCCGCCGGTGCTATACGCGGAGTTGAACATCGCGGCCGTCGCGCCGTCGTGCTCGACACCCTTGCTGTCGGTGCACTCGGGGCGCTTGACGAGGGTGTCCCTGGGTATCGAGACCACACTGGCCTTCTTGTGGCCCTTGTAGATGTGCACGACCATCGCCGTGTCCGAGCGGGCCGAGCCGTCGTCGGTGCCACCGCCCAGCTTCTTGTTGCTGCCGGAGCGGGTGTCGGAGCCCAGTACGAGAATGTCCTGCGAGCCGTTGTCGACGTCCAGGGGCCGGTCGCTGCCGAGGGCCTGGTTGATGTCGACGCTGTTGATGTTGCCGTTGAGCTTGAAGTACACGTAGCCGAGGCCGGTGCCGCCCAGCACCACGATGCCCGCCGCCGCCCAGGCCGTGATGAGAAGGGCCTTGCGGCCCTTGGTGCGCGGCTTGCGGCGGTGGCCCTTGGCGCGGTGGCGCGGGCCGCTGGGGCCGGAGGCTTCCGCGGTGCCGGGTCCCGGCGTGCTCTCGGCAGACATGTGCTCCTCAGTTCTCGTTCGGTCGGTTACCCCCTGCTTTCGGGGTCAGGCACGGTCATCGGCCCTGACATACCCGTCAGCGCCCGTCAGGTCAGACGGCGAAACCGAAAAAAGGGTTGCACAACGCACCGTGGTCAACCTGTGGGCCAATGTGCACAATTTGTAACCACGAAGATCGTCGGCCAACCGCTCACCTGCGATTTCAGGCCAATACAACGCGCAGCCCGCGATCTGTGGCCCCACCCCGCCATGTGGCCAAGGTCTCGCCGAGCGCATACAAAAGGGCCGCCCCCGTCACGAGCGTGACGGGGGCGGCCCTCAGAAACGAACGCTGACGCCGGCCTCAGTCGCCGTTGGGCATCGGCGTCGTCTTCTGGATCTGCAGCAGGAACTCGCCGTTCGACTTCGTCTGCTTCATCTTGTCCAGCAGCAGCTCGATCGCCTGCTGCTGGTCGAGCGCGTGCAGCACCCGGCGCAGCTTCCAGGTGATGGCGAGCTCGTCGCTGCCGAGCAGCAGCTCTTCCTTACGGGTACCGGACGCGTCCACGTCCACCGCCGGGAAGACGCGCTTGTCGGCGAGCTTCCGGTCGAGCTTGAGCTCCGCGTTGCCGGTGCCCTTGAACTCCTCGAAGATCACCTCGTCCATGCGCGAGCCGGTGTCGACCAGCGCGGTGGCCAGGATGGTCAGCGAGCCGCCGTCCTCGATGTTGCGCGCGGCACCGAAGAAGCGCTTCGGCGGGTACAGCGCGGTCGAGTCGACACCACCGGACAGGATGCGGCCGGAGGCCGGGGCGGCGAGGTTGTACGCACGGCCCAGACGCGTGATCGAGTCGAGCAGTACGACGACGTCGTGACCCAGCTCCACCAGGCGCTTGGCGCGCTCGATGGCCAGCTCGGCGACCGTGGTGTGGTCCTCGGCCGGGCGGTCGAAGGTCGAGGAGATGACCTCGCCCTTCACCGACCGCTGCATGTCGGTGACCTCTTCCGGACGCTCGTCGACGAGGACGACCATCAGGTGGCACTCGGGGTTGTTGTGCGTGATCGCGTTGGCGATCGCCTGCATGATCATGGTCTTGCCGGTCTTCGGCGGGGCCACGATCAGACCGCGCTGGCCCTTACCGATGGGCGCGACGAGGTCGATGATGCGGGTGGTCAGCACCCCCGGGTCGGTCTCCAGACGGAGCCGGTCCTGCGGGTACAGCGGCGTCAGCTTGTTGAACTCCGGTCGGCCGCGGCCGAGTTCGGGCGCCATGCCGTTGACGGAGTCCAGGCGGACCAGCGCGTTGAACTTCTCACGGCGCTCGCCCTCCTTGGGCTGGCGGACCGCGCCGGTGACGTGGTCGCCCTTGCGCAGACCGTTCTTGCGGACCTGGGCGAGGGAGACGTACACGTCGTTCGGGCCCGGGAGGTAGCCGGACGTACGGATGAACGCGTAGTTGTCGAGGATGTCCAGGATGCCCGCGACGGGGATCAGAACGTCGTCCTCGGCGACCTGCGGCTCGGCGATCTCGTCACGGCCACGGCGGCCACGGCGGTCCCGGTAGCGACCGCGACGGCCGCGGCGGCCGCCCCCGTCGTCGTCGTAACCGTCGTCCTGGCGGTCCTGGCGGTCCTGGCGGTCCTGGCGGCCGCCGCCCTGCTGCTGGCCGCGCTGCTGGTTGCCGCCGCCGCCCTGGTTCTGCTGGTCGTCGCCCTTGCCGCGGCGGTCGCGGTCCCGGCCGCCCCGCTCACGGTCACGGTCACGGTCACGGTCACGGCGGCCCTGACGGCCCTGACGGCCATCGCCGCCCTGGTCACCGGCGTCGCCCTTGGCCTCGCCCTGGGGCTGCGGCTGAGTCTGAGCCGGAGTCTCGGCCTTCGGCTCGGTCTTCGCCTCGGCGGCGACCGTCTCAGGGGCGCCCGCCTCGGCGGTGGCCCGGCGACGGCGGCGCTCCCCGGCGGGGGCGTCGTCGCTCGCGGGCTGACCGGGAATCTCGATCTGCTGCTGGGCCACGGCCTTCTCGGCCTTCTCGGCCTTGCCCGCCGGCTTGTCCTGCTTGGCCTGCTTCTCGGCGGACTTCCCGGTGGGAGACGCGGCGTCCTCCCCCGTACGAGCCTTCGAGGTGGCCCGGCGCTTCGGCTTGGTCTCGGCGGCTGCCTCGGCGGTCTTCGCCGGGGCACCCCCTCCCGCCTGCGCCTCCTTGATGACCTCGATCAGCTGGCTCTTGCGCATCCGCGCGGTGCCCCTGATGCCGAGGCCGGATGCGACCTGCTGCAGCTCGGCCAGCACCATGCCCTCAAGGCCGGTACCGCGGCGCCGACGGGAGCCCGAAGCACCGGTGGCAGGCGCGGCGGAGGCGTCCGTGGCGGGCGCGGCAGCGGTCTCCTCGACACGTGCGCCCATCAGATCGGTGGTGTCGCTCACGAAGGGTCCTTCCCTGGAGCGGACGTCGGCCTGTCTGGCTCGGCGACCGTTTGTGCTGTCCGGCTTTGGTCTGTGTGTGGACCGTGCCGGGGCGGTGGTCCGCCAAAGAGGCGGAGGGGAATATCTGGTGATGGCGTTTCCCGGGGCCGTGACACTCAGGTTCGGTGTCGGTCGGCTCGGTGACGCCGGTTCCGGAGCGTGCTCAGTACTGCTCAGCGCATAGCATCCAGTGCGTGGCACAAAGCAGTTTGGGGGGCTCCCGGAAGAAGGTCTGTCCCGGACGGGGACACGAAGCACCTCGCCATGGTGGGGTCGGGTGCAGACTTGAGGTTAACACTACCGGATCCAACAAATATTCCCCCTCTCCAAATCCGGCAACCGTGTGTCAGGTGGCAAGCGGCAGCACGCTCGCTCCCTGGGCATCGAGGCTCAGCCGGTTGGCCGCCCAGCCCTCGCCGGCCAGGCGGGAGACCTTGTCGGCGGCCGCTTCGTCGGCCAGCGCGAGCACCGTGGGGCCCGCGCCGGAGATCACCGCGGGGATTCCGTCGGCCCGCAGCCGCTCCACCAGGGCGGCGCTCTCCGGCATGGCGGGGGCGCGGTACTCCTGGTGCAGACGGTCATCGGTGGCGGGCAGCAGCAGCTCGGGGCGCCTGGTCAGGGCCTCGACGAGCAGTGCGGCGCGGCCCGCGTTGGCGGCGGCGTCGACGTGTGGCACGGTGCGCGGCAGCAGGCCGCGGGCGGTCTCGGTCAGGACCGGTTTCCCCGGTACGAAAACCACCGGAACGATGGAATCGGCGGGCTCCATCCTGATGGCGCGGGCGGCGCCGCCCTCCATCCAGGACAGCGTGAAACCGCCGAGCAGACAGGCCGCGACATTGTCGGGGTGGCCCTCGATCTCGGTGGCGAGCTCAAGGAGCGCCGCGTCGTCGAGCTTGCTGTCGCCGCCTATGGTCACGGCGCGCGCGGCGACGATGCCGGCGCAGATCGCGGCGGACGAGGAGCCGAGGCCGCGGCCGTGCGGAATGCGGTTGGCGCAGACGATCTCGAGGCCGCGCGGCTGTCCGCCCAGCAGATCGAAGGCGGTACGCAGGGAACGTACGAGGAGGTGACTCTCGTCACGCGGAAGTGTCTCGTCGCCCTCACCTGCGATGTCGATGTTCAGTCCGGAGTCGGCCACTCGGACGACCACGTCGTCGTAGAGCCCCAGCGACAGGCCGAGGGCGTCGAAGCCCGGACCGAGATTGGCGCTGGTGGCGGGGACGCGCACCCGGACGGCGGCGGCGCGGAACGCTGGACCGGCCATCGCTCGATGACTCTCCTTGAGCTTGAGCTGCGAGATTTTCGAAATCCTGCGAGACGAACGGAAGACCACGGAAAGACCCTGCGGCCGCAAGGACGGCGCGGCACCGCGGCATATGCGGCGGGCGGGTTCCTTACAGCCTATCGAAGGAAGGTTCTGTGGCGACATAGGGCGCACAGGAGGCGCACGATGCGTGTCGTAAGCCCCCCGTGCACCCGCCGTCAGGTCTGGTGACAGGTTAGCCGTCAGGTGTGATGACAGGTTATGCGAGACCGAGGCGTTCCGCGGCCGTGGCCGCGTCCACCGGGACCGTGACGGGCTGCGGGGCGCCCGCGACGGCCCAGTCCGGGTCCTTGAGGCCGTTGCCGGTCACCGTGCAGACGATCCGCTGGCCCGGGTCGACCTTGCCCTGCTCGGCGGCCTTCAGCAGGCCGGCGACGGACGCGGCGGACGCGGGCTCGACGAAAACGCCCTCCTGAGAGGCCAACAGCCGGTAGCAGCGCAGAATCTCACGGTCCGTCACCTCATCGATGAACCCGCCCGATTCGTCCCGCGCGGCCAGCGCCAGCTTCCAGGACGCGGGGTTGCCGATCCGGATCGCGGTGGCGATGGTCGACGGGTCCTTGACGACCTCGCCGCGCACGATCGGGGCGGAACCGGCGGCCTGGAAACCCCACATTCGGGGGGTCCGCGCGGCGACACCGTCGGCGGCGTACTCCTTGTAGCCCTTCCAGTACGCCGTGATGTTGCCCGCGTTGCCCACCGGCAGGACGTGGATGTCGGGTGCGTCACCCAGCATGTCCACGATCTCGAACGCGGCGGTCTTCTGCCCCTCGATGCGCACCGGATTGACTGAATTCACCAGCGCCACAGGGTAGTTCTCGGACAGAGCGCGCGCGAGGGTGAGGCAGTCGTCGAAGTTCCCGTCCACCTGAAGGATCTTCGCGCCGTGCACGAGCGCCTGGCCCATCTTGCCGAGCGCGATCTTGCCCTGCGGAACGAGAACGGCGGACACCATTCCGGCCCGTACGGCATAGGCGGCCGCCGAGGCGGACGTGTTGCCGGTGGAGGCGCAGATGACGGCCTTCGCGCCCTCCTCCTTGGCCTTGCTGATGGCCATGGTCATGCCGCGGTCCTTGAAGGACCCGGTGGGGTTCGCGCCCTCCACCTTGAGGTGGACCTCACAGCCCGTGCGCTCGGAGAGCACCTGCGCGGGCACGAGGGGCGTGCCGCCCTCGCGGAGCGTCACGACCGGCGTGCTGTCGGATACCGGCAGCCGGTCCCGGTACTCCTCTATGATTCCGCGCCACTGGTGGGTCATTGCTGGTTACTCTCCTTCAACCCGCATGATGCTGGCGACACCCCGCACGGTGTCGAGGTTGCGCAGCGCCTCGACGGTCCCGTTCAAGGACGCGTCGGACGCACGGTGGGTGACGACGACGAGGGAGGCCTCGCCGTCCTTGCCCTGTTGGCGAACCGTATCGATCGAGACACCGTGCTCGGCGAATACGGTTGCAACCTGGGCGAGAACACCCGGTTTGTCGGCCACATCGAGGCTGATGTGGTACCGCGTGACCACCTCGCCCATGGGGGACACGGGCAGCTGGGTGTACGCGGAGTCGCCCGGTCCGGTCGCGCCGCTGAGCCGGTTGCGGCAGACGGCCACGAGGTCGCCGAGGACCGCGGAGGCGGTGGGCGCACCGCCCGCGCCGGGACCGTAGAACATCAGCTGGCCAGCGGCGTCCGACTCGACGAAGACGGCGTTGTACGCGCCGCGCACGGAGGCGAGCGGGTGGGTCAGCGGAATCATCGCGGGGTGCACACGGGCGGTCACGGACCCCCCGTCGGCCGCACGCTCACAGATGGCGAGCAGCTTGATGGTGCAGCCCATCTCCTTCGCCGAGGCGAAGTCGGCGGCGGTGACCTCGGTCATGCCCTCGCGATACACGTCGTCGAGGCGCACGCGCGTGTGGAAGGCGATTCCGGCGAGGATCGCGGCCTTGGCGGCGGCGTCGAACCCCTCGACATCGGCGGTCGGGTCGGCTTCCGCGTACCCGAGCGCGGTGGCCTCGTCGAGGGCTTCCTGATAACCGGCCCCCGTGGAGTCCATCTTGTCGAGGATGAAGTTCGTCGTGCCGTTGACGATGCCGAGCACGCGGTTGACCTTGTCGCCGGCGAGGGACTCGCGCAGCGGCCGGATGAGGGGGATGGCGCCCGCCACGGCCGCCTCGTAGTAGAGGTCCTTGTCGTGTTCCTCGGCGAAGGCGTGCAGCGCGGCGCCGTCCTGGGCGAGCAGCGCCTTGTTGGCGGAGACGACGGACGCACCGTGCTCGAGGGCGGTGGTGATCAGGGTCCGGGCGGGCTCGATGCCGCCGATGACCTCGACGACCACGTCGATGTCCCCGCTTTTGACCAGGGCCGTCGCGTCCGTGGTGATGAGTTCGGCGGGAATGCCCTCGCGCACCTTGGAAGGCCTTCGTACGGCGACCCCCGCCAGCTCGACGGGGGCACCGATCCTGGCGGCGAGATCGTCGGCGTGCGTCGTCATGATGCGCGCCACCTCTGAGCCGACAACCCCACAGCCCAGCAGCGCCACCTTCAGCGGACGCGTACGCATCATCCGACCTCGTTTCCTCATACCGTCACGGTTGGTCCAGTCTCACTCACCGAACGGGACTTTCTGCCCTTCGTCCGGATTGTGAGACGTCTATTTCATTTCCCCGGCGGCCGATCGCAGGAGATCTTCCGCCCCTTTTTCCCTTGGGGATTGGTTTGTTGACCCCGCCCGGGACAGGCCCCGGGCGGGGTCTTGGCGGGAGTGACTCATCCGACATCGAGGCGCAGCAGATCCTCCTCCGTCTCCCGGCGGACGATCGTCCGGGCCTCGCCGTCACGGACCGCGACGACGGGCGGGCGCAGAGCGTGGTTGTAGTTGCTGGCCATGGAGCGGCAGTACGCGCCGGTGGCCGGGACGGCGATGAGGTCCCCGGGCGCGAGGTCGGCGGGCAGGAAGGCGTCCCGCACCACGATGTCGCCGCTCTCGCAGTGCTTGCCGACGACGCGGGCGAGCATGGGTTCGGCGTCGCTCACGCGCGAGACGAGGGCGACGCTGTACTCGGCGTCGTACAGCGCGGTACGGATGTTGTCGGACATGCCGCCGTCTACGGAGACGTACGTACGCAGTCCGTCGAGCGGCTTGATCGTGCCGACCTCGTAGAGGGTGAAGGCGGTCGGGCCGACGATCGCGCGCCCGGGCTCGACGGAGATGCGCGGAGTCCCGAGACGCGCGGCCTCGCACTCGCGCGTGACGATCTCGCTCAGTGCCTTGGCGATCTCGTGCGGCTCGCGCGGATCGTCCTCGCTCGTGTAGGCGATACCGAGGCCGCCACCCAGGTCGATCTCGGGCAGTTCGACGCCGTGCTCGTCGCGGACCTCGGCGAGGAGCTTCACGACCCGGCGCGCGGCGACCTCGAACCCGGCCATGTCGAAGATCTGCGAGCCGATGTGCGAGTGGATTCCGACGAGTTCGAGCCCGTCGAGCGCGAGGGCCCGCCGTACGGCCTCGGCGGCCTGCCCGTCCGCGAGCGCGATGCCGAACTTCTGGTCCTCGTGAGCCGTGGCGATGAACTCGTGCGTATGCGCCTCGACGCCGACGGTCACCCGGATCTGC
This sequence comes from Streptomyces montanus, assembly GCF_005786655.1. Taxonomy (NCBI): domain Bacteria; kingdom Bacillati; phylum Actinomycetota; class Actinomycetes; order Kitasatosporales; family Streptomycetaceae; genus Streptomyces; species Streptomyces montanus. The sequence goes on along the minus strand of NZ_VBZC01000037.1, from coordinate 86,800 downwards.
ACGCGCTGCCGCTTGCCGAGGGACTCGGCGATGTGCGCGACGCGGACGATCTCCTGGAAGGAGTCGAGGACGATACGCCCGACGCCACTCTCGATGGCCTTGGTGATTTCGTCGGTGGACTTGTTGTTGCCGTGAAAGGCGATGCGATCGGCGGGCATGCCGGCGGAGAGGGCGGTGGAGAGCTCGCCCCCGGAGCAGACATCGAGGTTGAGCCCCTCCTCGTGCAGCCAGCGCACGACGGCACGGGAGAGGAAAGCCTTGCCGGCGTAGAAGACGTCGGCGTCGTGCCCGAAGGCCGTACGCCAGGCACGCGCCCGCGCCCGGAAGTCGGTCTCGTCGATGAAGTAGGCGGGGGTACCGAACTCCTCGGCGAGCTTCGTCACCTCCATACCGCCCACGGTGACGACTCCGTCGGGCGTACGGGTGACGGTCTGCGCCCAGACCTTCGGATCCAGGGCGTTGAGGTCGGTGGGCGGAGCGGTGTAGTGCCCCTCGGGCAGAACATCGGCGTGACGGGGCCCGGCGGGATGTGCGGAACGGCTCATGGCGTCTCTTCTTGGCTCTCTTCGGACTTCAGAGGTGTTCGGGTGCGTCGATGCCGAGCAGGGACAGGCCGCCGGCCAGCACCGTCCCGGCGGCTTCGGCAAGCGCGAGCCGGGCGCGGTGGGCGGCCGAGGGTTTCTCGTCACCGAGCGGGAGGACCCGGGTGGCCTCCTGGTAACGGAGGAAGGCATCGGCGACGACCACGAGGTGGCGGGCCAGGCGGTCGGGCGCGTGCTGGTTCGCGGCGGTGGTGAGGGCCGGGGGGTAGCCGGCGAGGGCGGTGAGGAGGGAGGGCGGCAGGTTGTTGGTCTCGTTCTGGCTCTCCTTCAGGCTCTCCTTTTGGCTCTCCTTCGGGCGTACGTCGCCGGGGGCGCTGTCGAAGCCGAGGTCCGCGGCGTTCCGGCTGAGGGCTCGGGCGCGGGCGTGGGCGTAACGGACCCGGAAGAGGGGGTTGGTCTCGCGCTGCACGAGGTGGTCCGCGGTGATGCGGGGCCGGTCGTGGGGGGCGGGGTGGAGGAGAGCCCAGCGACCTGCGTCACGACCCAGGGGGGTGGGGTCCTCGGGCGCCGGGACGGGCCGGAGGTTCACGTCGAGATCCTCCAGGGCGGCGGGAGTGCCGGGCCTGCCGTGGGCTTCCACGGTCACGCCGAGGGGGCCCGCCCACGCCGGGTCCAACTCCCTCTCGCAGGACGTACGGACGAGGATGCCCTGGGTACGGAGGATCCGCGCGAGCACCTGCCCGGTGACCGCGGCACGCACCTCGCACGGGTGGTGCAGCCGCTGGATCCGCCCGGTCGGCTCGTCGACGTACCCGTAACGGACCCCGCGCCGCAGGATGTCCCGGACCAGGGCTTCGGCTCCCCCGTCGAGGGTGATGTTGAGGAAACCGGCCCCGGTGATCTCGACGCCGGAGACCCCCTCGGCGTCGGTGATGTGCGTCCGCAGGATCTCCGCGACCTGAAGGGACGGGCGCCCGGCGGGCCGGGCCAGCTGCAGGGCGACGTTCGTGGCGTAGTCACCGCATCCCCCGGGCCCCGGCGGCGCGACCATCGCCCGCGAGGGCACGGCCACACTCAGCTCACCGGCGTCCACGGCGCGGCGCACGGCGCGCAGGACGGTACGGGAGAGCTCGACGGGGGTCACGGGGACAAGCGTATGGGAGGAGGGGGGCGGGTAGGCGAACGGGTTTGAGGAGGGTCCGGGATGTGGACGGGGGGCTGGGTGGGATGCGCGGGACGGGCGGGACGGGCGGGATGGGGACGGCGGGTGATCGCCGACCGGAGGTCTGGCCGCCCACCGGAGGCTGGTTGCCGACTGGAGGCTGGCTGCCGACCGGAGGCTGTTTGGCGATCGGAGGCTGGTTGCCGATCGAATAGCGGTCAGCCGGCAGCGCCGGTCCGCCCGGCACGCTCGGCCTCCCCCTCCACCCCGTACGAACTCTCGACCGACGCACCCTCGATCAACGGACTCTCGATCAACGGGCTCTCCATCGATGGACTCCCGAACGACGCACCGCGGCTCCGCCGCTCCATCAACTGCCTTACGATCCGCACGAGTTCGGCGGGCTCGAAGGGCTTGGCCAGAAAGGCGTCGACCCCCAGGTCCAGCCCACTCTCGACCTCGTACTGCGTACACGCGCTCACGATGGCGAGGGGCAGATTCCGCGTCCCCGGATCGGCACGGAGGCGGGCGGCCGTCCGCAGCCCGTCCAGCCGGGGCATCACCACGTCCAGGGTGAGGACATCGGGCCGCACCTGATGAACGACATCCAGACACTCGGCACCGTCGGCCGCGGTCACGACCTCGAAACCCTCCAGTTCGAGGTTGACCCTGATCAACTGCCGGATGACCTTGTTGTCGTCCACAACAAGCACCCGACCGGACGCGCCTGGCACAACTCGAGAGTAGGTCTCCCCCCACGCCCGCGTCCGGCTTTTCCCCACTTCCACCCCACCCGGAGTCCCCGTTCCGCGCCCCGCTCCCCCGCCCAACCCCGGGGCCGGCCCCTCCCTCACCCCCACTCCCCACCCCTCAAAACCCGTTCATGCCACCCCCAAAAGAGCTGGTAGGGTTCTACCCGTCGCCGCACACACCGCGGACCGACACGCCCCCGTAGCTCAGGGGATAGAGCAACGGCCTCCGGAGCCGTGTGCGCAGGTTCGAATCCTGCCGGGGGCACCCTGTATGAGGTGCCTAAAGACCCCGTGACCAGCGAGTTCGCTGAGTGCGGGGTCTTCGCGTATGTGCAGCTGTGTGCCGCCCGGAGCGACCGTATGTCGGGGTCCGTGGACGAGCTGTGGACGGGATCTTGGGGCATCGCCGCAGGTGAGACGGCTGGGTCCGGCGGATCACCGAAGAGGGCTTGTCGCACAACTGCTCTCAGCCCCGGTGTCTCGTGTTGAGGCTTCGGCCCCCCAGTCCCACAGAGCCTGGAGGACAGGGCCGAGGCGGTGTCCACTCGGGGTGAGCGCGTAGCGCACTCGCGGCGGCCAGCCCGGTCGACGGTCGCGCTCGACAACTCCGGCCTCGCCGAGCTGCGCCAACCGGTCGGACAGCACCTTGTCCGACAACATGGGCAGGGCCAAGCGCAGCTCGCTGTAGGAGCGGTCGCCACGCAGCAGCTCGCGAACCACCAGCGTCGTCCAGCGGCCGTGCAGGGCCGCCAGCGTGATCTCCACCGGGCACGCGGGGGTAGGCGCAGTGACGTTCGCGCGCGGGTCGTCGGGGAGCCCTGCCGGGTGACCAACCATTCGGTGAGTCACGAGATCGCCTCCTAACGTGTTGGGCACTTCGATTCTCCCGGCCCGGAAGGACGTCTGTCGATCATGCGAGAACTGGCCGATCGGCCTGAAGAGGTGCCCGCAGTGTTCGCCGAGCGGTTCAACAGCGGCGACGCCACCGCGTTGGCGCAGGTCTACGAGGACGCGGCTGTGCTGGTCCCGCAGCCGGGAACGGGGGTGACCGGCCCGGACCTGCACGCCGCCAACGGCCGCCTGCAGCAGCTCGGAGTTCCTATCTCGGTCCGTCCGCGGAATGTGTACCGCAACGGAGACCTGGCGCTGCTGATAGTCGACTGGGCCATCGACGGGACCGACCGGGAGGGACAGGCTGTGCACGTCGAGGGCACTGCCACCGACGTCGCCCGGCGGGGTTCGGACGGCCGTTGGCGGTACGTCATCGACAACCCCTTCGGCACCCGGGCACAGCAACTCCTCACCGAGGACGCCGCGGAACCAACGTTCTGAGTGAGCACACCTGGAAAACAACGAGGCCCCTGGTAGATGCCAGGGGCCTCAGACACGATCAGGCGGGGTCACTCGTACTCACGAAGCAGGTCCTCGATACGCCGGTTGGCGACGTCCTGCCGTCCGTCGAGGCACTTCGCGTAGCGGGTCAGCAGGACCTCAACGCTGTTGCCGAGGACTGCACCCTGTACTTCAGCGAGCGGCAAGTCCAAGGCAGCCCCGTCCGTCCCGCGAGCCAGCAAGACGCCCTTGTCGGCTGCCTGCGCCCCGGTGCGCGAAGGGCCGAGATCCCAACTCGAGGGGTCCGACCCGGCGGACTGGCTGTCCGGCTCCCCGAGTCCGTAGCCCACGGCATGCACCACTGCTCCGCCGGTGAAGGCGGAGACGAGGGAACTCGCAGCGGAATCGAGTTGGGCCTGCTCGCCGCGGCGCTTGCGTACGACCATGGGCAGCCCCAACACGACGACCCGCAGCGCCAGCAGGCCAGCTACGGCCAGACCGGAGGCGTCTTGTGGGCGTGCGACGACGAAGACCACGGTGACGATGGCAGCGGGGCTGAAGAGAGCCGCGTAGAGCAGTGCGGGATGAATTCGCATGCCGGACAGGTAGGTCTTCGGTGACTCGGTCGGCGTCAGTTGTGCCGGCACATTCGCGTTCCCGCCCATGATCCGGACGGACCGCAAGTGAATGCCCGAGGCCCTGGCCCATCTACCGTGCGGCGGATCACCGACGCGCTCACCGTCGCAGGACACTGCGTGCAGGCCATTCCCGCCCTTCACCACGCATCAACGACCAGGATCATGAGGACTTCCAGGAATCTACTTCCTCATCCGGGCTGATCCGGATGGTGCGGGCGAATTCGTCAACATCGTCGAGAGCCCGGAGGATCCGGCCGGCGTCGGGATCGGCCAGGATGATCAGGACGTCCGCGGCTTCCTTGCCCTTCTCGTAGCGCCAGGCGTAACGGAGGCCGACGTGCACCTCGTTGCTGTCCTCGTCCTGGTAGTAGCGCAGCACCCGCAAGCCGGCTCCCAGATGCGGGGAGTCGAAGTCCTCGACGATGGGGGGCTCGACGGCGTAGCTCGCATCGGCGTGGGTCAGCTCACGCAGTGCCGTTTTCCGGTCTTCGCCCTCCTCGATCTCCACCAGGTCGACATACGCAGGAAGCGGGATCTCCCGCGGGTGCGGGAGATGGAGGAAGACCTCGAAGTCCGGAAAGGCTGCGGGGGCCCTGATCGCGTACATCAACAGGATGTTGGTCAGCAGGTCGACTTCGCCCGGTTTTGGCTTCTCCGACGCGAAATCCTCCCAAAGACCCTCGGCGAAGTAGCGTGCCCACGCCCTCAGGCGTTTGTGCCTCCTCGACGTCCTCAAGACCCGGTTCCGGCCACATGAGCGGGATGCGGATCCAAGGGGACAGATCCATAGCGTGCTTGACGTTGAGCCAGCTCACTCATAACTCCATCTGAACGTGCCGACCACCGCGTCGAACAACTCGACCAGCACGCCGGTGAATTCACTTTCGAGATCGCCGTCACCCGGTGTGGAGAAGTTGATGCTGATCCAGCGACCGGGAGCGGCGGCGGTCGTGCACCGTGAATCGGTGATTCGGCTGCACGGGTCCGCTTCCGTGATGGAGAAAGTAGGCGGCGCCCCAGTCATGCGCCCCGTCAGGGACTCGAACCCGCCACTAGCGCCCCCGGCCTACCGGTTCAGCTGCACCACCGTCTAGATGACCAGCTGCCCCACCGCCGACCAGCGGTTCCGCCCGCCCCCATGCTCCGAGTGCCTCGCCAGGGGATTCCCAACTGTGAGAGTGCCAGTAAAGGCCTGAAGGACTCACCGACCCGCTCCCGGGTCGATCGGAACGAGCCGAGATCACCCCTCCACCATCACCGTGGCACAAATACGCAGGTCCTAGACTCCTGCGTCTGGGCGCTGACTTACCTCTTCCTCGACGCCTCGGTACCAGGTGCGCCTTCACGTCCCTCTGACGGTCGCCTCACGGGTCGGCGTTGATCCCACGCTGAGCGTCGACCCTACTGCCTTCCGCTGAAGCGGGCGCGATTCCACTCTTCCTCGAATTCATCGCGGCTGATAATGAATGCAGAGAACTCGGGTTGCGCTGCGACCTCTTCGATTGGGCCAACAGGGATTTCACTGAGCCCGATCTCACCGGTTTCGTGAGACGAGTCCGCCTTCAGCAGACGTCCATCCCGATACCGTTGAATCTTACGGACTTCGTATCCGTCCTCGCCGATTTCGCTGAACAGGGTGACTGGCTCGACGTCGAAATCGTGCAGCCAGTGCACCTTCCAGTACTCCACTTGTCTAGCTCTTTCCATGGTTGACGATGCGTCCGGCAAGGTCCAGGGGGCCCTGGTTCGGCACGACGAAGACGTCCGGGCGCTCAACAGACCTCATCACCTGAAGGCCGCGCACATCAACCTCGATGTAGTGACTGAACTTTTGACCCGCCCAGGGTACTCGAAGGAACGCGAACGAAAGCTGACCAGGCGTCTTCGTCCCCGGCTTGATATCGGACAAGTACTGCCCGTCGCCGAATCTGGCGTCCTTCGGGTTGTGTTCCTTGAGCGATGGGCGGAGCGCGCCGCTCTCGAGGATGCCCTTGTACCCCTTCTCGTTTGTGTAGTGGAACAATGAGGTGATTTCACCGTCAGGAACCTGCTCAACACGATAGGCGCAGGCGTCCGGAGCCAGCCCCAGCGGATCTGTCGCAGCGTGAGGATTATCGACGTACGTGTTCGGGTTCGGTGCAGGCATGAGACCCAGAGGGTCGGAACTGACATACCGCGCCGTCTCGGGGTCGTAATGACGGAAATAGTTGTAGTGCAGACCGGATTCGGGGTCGAAGTACTGTCCGGGAAATCGGAGAGGCGTGTACGCCGCGCTTTCCGAATCCCACGCGGTAGAGCCCCAGAGGGTGCTGCGCGTACGCCAGGCGACATCGCCGTTATCGTCGATGAGTTCGACGGGCGTGCCGACGAGGTCGGTGACGATGGCGAAGAACCGGGCGTCGATCTCTTCCTGAGGCGCGTCGGCGGCGGTGATGCGTTCTGCCTGAGCGACGGGCTGGAGGCCCTGGTGGTCCCAGGTGAGAACGATGGGATCCGGTTGGGTGGCGGAGACGGTGCTCTGCTCGCAGAGGGTGGTGCCGTCCCAGGTGAAGTCGACCTGCTCGACAACCGATTCGCCGTCGGCCGCGAGGCGTTGCTTGGCTGTGCGGCGGCCCAGTGGGTCGTAGAGGTAGCGCCAGCGGCTGCCGTCCGGTGTGACCACGGAGACCAGGCGGTCTTCCGCGTCCCAGGTGTAGCGCCAGGTGTCGGGCTTGCGGGACAGGCGCCTCTTCTGACGTAGGACGACACGTCCTTGGGCGTCGTGTTCGTAGCGGACGTTCCCGGCGCGGGTGATGCGGGTGCCCGCGTATGCGCGGGTGCCTGTCGCCTCCTGGCCGGGATGGGCTGTCGGCCATGCGGCTTCGGTCTGGTTTCCGGCCTCGTCATAGGCGTACCGCTCGGTCCAGTCCCGGGCGTGCACGGCGGTTACGCGGCCTGCGGCATCGAGATCGAAGGTGCGTGTGCCGTTCAACCGGTCGTCGTGCCGGATCAGGTTTCCGTCGGGCCGGTAGGTGTAGGCGTGTGACTGAACGATTCGGCCGGCGCCGTCGACCACCGACTGGGAGGTCAGGCGGCCCGTGCCGTCGTAGGTGTTCGTCAGGCTCATGGTCCCGTCGAGGTGACGGGTCAGTTCCCTGCCGGCCGGGTCGTATGCGAACCGGAGGGTGTGTCCGGCCGTCACCAGCCCGACACGGTGGCCTGCCGCGTCGTAGTCCCATTGGCTGGTTGTTCCCGTGGGGGTGGTGCGGTGCGTGCGACGGCCCAGGGCGTCGTATCCGTAGTGAATGGTTCGGCCGTTGACCGTTTCGGACAGCACCCGGCCGACAGCGTCGCGTTCCAGGGTGAGAGTCGCATCCGGTCCGACCGCTTGGACGAGTTGGCCGCTGGGGTCGTAGGTGTAGGTGATGACCGCGCCGTCGGCGTCTTTGCGGATGATCTGGCCGAGTGGGTCGTGCTCGAAGCGGCTGATCTTGCCCAGGGCGTCGGTGCGGGTTTCGATGCGTCCTGCTGGGTCGTGAGCGTAGGTGAGGGTGCGGTTGTCGAAGTCCGACTCGGATATCAGCCGCCCGGCCGGGTCGTACACGTAGTCCCAGCTGAGGCCCTGCGGGTTGGTGACCTTCGTGAGTCGCAGTTCGGTGTCGTGGGTGAACTCGTGGCGTACGCCGTCGGAACCGGTGCGGGCCGCTATCAGGTCGAAGTGGGTGTACTCGAAGCGGGAGACCGCTCCTGTCGCATCGGTGTGGCTGGTGCAGTTGCCCTCGCCGTCGTAGCTCCAGGACTCGGTGGCTCCGTCCGGGGCGACGGAAAGGGCCAGCTTGCCTTCGGTCGTCCATTCCAGGCGTGTTGTGGCCCCTGAGGGGTCTGTAATCACGGTTGGACGCCCGAAGGAGTCCCGCTCAAACGTTGTGACGGCACCCAGCGGGTCGGTGACCTTGAGTGGTAGGCCAGCTGCGTCGCAGCGGATGAGCGTTGTGTTGCCGAGCGCGTCGACGGTGGATGTGTGGTGGCCAGCTCGGCTGTACGTGACGCGCGTTGTGGCGCCGGTCGGATCGGTCACGGCGGTGCGGTTGCCGCGCTCGTCGTACTCCAGATGCCACAGAGCGCCGTCGGGGCCGGTCACTGCTGTGGGCAGGTCGAGCCCGTTGTATTCGGCGACCGTCCGACGGCCGTCCGGGCGGAGGACGACCGCTACTCGCCCGCTGGGGGTGTAGGTGTACCGGGTGGTGTGGCCGAGCGCATCGGTGACGGCAGTCAGCCTGTTCTCGTCGTCCCACTCCTGGAGGGTCACCTGCCCCAACGGATCGGTGGAACAGATGAGACGGAACGCCTCGTTGTGCTCGTATCGCCTCACGTGTCCCAAGGAATCGGTGACCGTGGTGGTTCGGTTGGTGTCGTCGTAGACGAGGGTGCCGGACAGGAAGCCGTCGCTGCCCTCGGTGTGGACCACCCGGCCGCGTTCGTCGTAGGTGTAGGCGTAAGTGGTGCCGTTGCGGTCGCTCCACGAGGTGATCCGGCCCGCCTCGTCGTAGGTGAACCGCATTGGTAGGCCCGAGGAGTTGGTGACCTCGATGAGGTGTCCGTCCTCGTCGTAGCCGTACGAGACCAGCGTGGTGCTGTCGCCTGCCGGCCGCTCGCGGTCGAGCAGCCGCAGAGCTGCGATGCGAGGGAGATCGGGGTGGCGGTCGATCGCGATCCGGTAGCCGCCAGCGTGTGTGACCTCGGTCGGCGTGCCGTCGTCCGCGTAGTGGATGGTGATGCGCTGGCCGTTGCGGTTGACGATCGCCTGCAGGGGCAGGTCGACCGAGTCGCCTTCGTCCGTGGCGAGTGGGCTGTGGAAGACATAGCTCAGCCCGGTGTCCGGGTCAGTGATGCGCAGAGCGCCGTCTGCTGTGCTGTCCCAGGTAAGGGGTATTCGCGGGCCTGTCTCCGGGTAGATGGGTTCCTCGGCGTCGGGAGCAGGGTGGGAGTAGACCAGACGGGCTCCATCAGGAGCGGCGTAGATGATGCCTTCGTCGTCGGCCTGCAGGCGCTGGTCGAGTGTGGAGGCCCAAGACGGCCCGAACCAGCCGCCCCACCGGTAGGAAGAGAGATGGGTACGCTGCAGAACCAGCTCAAGAGTGCCCGGCAGCTGGACGTCGGTCTGCGGCAGCAGCATGTCGCCAGTGGCCACGTCGATGGGGTCGAGATCGCATTTCTTGAGCGCGGCCCGGATGGAGGCGGGCAACTCTTCCGCCTCCGAGGGGCGCAGCTTGAGCCGTGACAGGCCCGAGCCGTCGAGCTTCAACGTTTTACTCAGCTTGGCGAGTTCACTGGGCTTGAGGGCCTTGAGCCCCTTGCCCAGGCCCTTGGCGAGCACGCCGAAGCCGACGCCCAGGATGGCGCCCTCGGTCAGCAGAGTGGCCAGCTTCTTGGGGTCCTTGAACGCGCCAGGGTCCTCAAGGGCAGCGGCGAACGCGGAGAACTTGGCGCCCTCCTTGGCCATCTTGCCGACCGCGGCGATCGTCTTGATCTCCTTGAGCGCCTTCAGCGCACGCTCCAGGCCCCGGATGGTCTCCAGGACCGTACGGACGACAGTGCCCATCCGAGTGCCGGCCTGCTCGATCCTCGTGACCAACGCGGCGATCCTCAGGGCACGTTCACCGGCCGCGAGGCTCGTGGCGACCGTCGAGAGGCCGGCGGTGAGCACGGAAAGGGCCAGGCCCGCGATCTCGAACTCGATGATCTCTACAAGGATGACGCCGATCTCGGAGAGCAGTTCGTGGGCCTCATCGGCGAACTTGTCCAGTGCCTTGGCGCCCTCGCGCAACGCGTGCGCGGTGTTGTCGGCCTGCGTGCGCACCTTCTTGGCCCGCTTGTGGAAGGCTTTGGCGGCCTTGCCCTCCCACTCGACGTCCCGCAGCGCCTTCTCGGCGTCGCCGCTGGCTTCTTCCAGGGCCTTGGCCAGAGCCCGCCACTTCTTGGCGATCTCCCGGATGCCGTCCGGGTCGACCGCCGGGTCGGTGATGCCGAGGAACTCCAGACCGCTCGCCAGGGTGTCGCCCATGGCGTGGTTGGCCTCGTTGATGTAGTGCAGCGGGTTGAGGTCGACCACGCGCCGTTCAGCCCTTCTTGGCGCGGGCCGCCGCGGCGATCAGTATGTCGAGCAGGTCGAAGGCGTCGGATATCTCGCCTATCAGCTTCGCCTCGGCCTGCCACTCCTCGTCCAGGGCCTTGGTGACCTTGGTGAGGGTTTCCATGCCATCACGTATGTCGTCGGTGGCGCTGAGCAGGGACCCCAGCGCGCCGAGTGCGGACAGGTCGTGCGAGGCGGCCTTGAAGTCGTGCAGCGGCTTGGTGGTGTGGTCCGGCACCTTGCGCAGCGCGGAAGCCGCCTTGTGCAGCGACTCCGCTTCCTTCTTCAGATCCGACATGACGCCTGCCCGCCCCCATAGTTCGCTGTGTGCACATGCCAACCGATCGACCCTAACGAGAATGGTTTTGCCGCAGTGATGGACAACACCAAGATCAGGTAAAGGGTGGCAACTGCATGAGGTTTCTGCCGGGCGAGGAGCGGTGCCCCGCCCGGTGTCCGCTGTTCAACGGTTGATGGACTGAATCTCCTGGACGTTCATGTCCTGGGCGGTCTCGAAGGTGCCGTTCGGGAGGTCGCCTTCCGCGCCGCCGGAGCCCTCCCAGGAGATCTCCCAAGTGACGGACGCCTTCAGCTGGTAGGGCTCCCCGCCACTCGCGCGCAAGTACGTGATGCCGCACGGCGGGGTCTTGCCGGCGTTGCCCTTCGTGTACGGAGTGCCGATGGAGCCGTCGTCGTTGATCTCGCAGTCGCCTGAGGCTGGGAACGTCTCGGCGTCCTCTGTACCGGGCTCCACATGCAGGGCGACCGGCTTCGCTGTGGTCTCCGCCCACACGCCGGTGTTGGGCAGTTCGGCGCGGACCTTGACCTCCTTGAAGGTGCCCTTGTCCAGCCACACCCAAGTTGGCGCGTTCACCGTGGACTTGGTCTCAGGCTTCGACTCGATCTCGGTATCGGGAACCTTGATCTGGCCATAGGCGTAACCAGCGAGGACATCCGGCGTGGGCGCGTGCTCATCGTCGGGGAGGGTGACCCTAAGGTGAGGACCAGCACCACCGCCGCCACCACCACGCCGATGATCTCCGTCGTACCGCCCGGTGACTCTTCCGATTCCAGGGCCGAGCCGCCGATCTCCACGGTCAGCCCCGCGTCCCGGGCCTGGCTCGCGGCGTCCTCGAGGGCGCTCTTCGTCGGCTCGGTCAGGTCGACGGCCTCCGCGGTGTAGGTGATCGTGGAGTAGGCGATGGTGCCGTCCTCGCTGACAGCGCCGGTCTCATAGGGGTCGGTGGTCGACGCGACCTGATCGCCCCCGTCCAGCGAGCCGAGCGTGTCCTCGACGGCCGCCTTGTTCTCCGTGGCCGTCACCCGCTGCCCGTCCGGGGCCTGGAAGACCAAGCGGGCCTCGGCACCCTGGGAGTCGCTCTGGGGGAAGCGCTCGTCCAGCAGGTCGAACGCCTTCTGCGACTCGGTGCCGGGCATGTAGAGGTCCTCTTCCTGCCCGGCCGGCGCCACGGCGGCGGCGACCCCGGCCAGCACCAGGGCACCCAGCCACAGACGGATCACGAGCCGGCGCCGCCGGAAGCTCCACCGTCCGATCCGGTAAAGAAATGTCGCCACCTGTTGATCACTCCAGACACCGCTAGGCAAGGGGAACGCGTGAGATTCACGCGCCTCCCACACTTCCCTCCGGCGCCCCGCCGGGCATCGTCCCCCGTCGCCGTCTTCCCCTGGTGCACCCGGACCAGCCACTCACGTGTCCTGGTGCCTACGCACCACAGGCCAGGCCGACTTGGGCCTCGGGAGCGGACCCCGTTGGCGTGGGTGAGCGCGATGAACGTGTCGTCGTCGGCCGCCGCACCCGTCCTGCGAGGTGCTCGTATGCGCGGCCAGTTGCCGGGCGGAGGAGGGCAGTCCGCGTACCGGTTCGCCGTACTGGGGGTGGGCCTGGTCCAGGGTGGAGACCAGGCTGGGGACCGTTCGGCAGGGGCGCGTTGCATGCGGCAACGCCAAACCCCAGGGCCCGGAGCGCCGAGGGATGTGCGACAAGACGCCCACACCGAGCCCACCGAGCCCACCGAGCCCACCGAGCCCACCGAGCCCACCGAGCCCAAGAACGATCAGATCTCGCGGACTGTTCCACCCTGCGCGACTCTTCGGGCAGACTGACGGAATGGCAGACTTCGTCGAATTCGCCTTCGATGACGGGACACTTCTCGCACTTCAGGTCTTCGCTCCTCTCCCGGCCTCCCCTGCCGGCCCGGAGGGCGGGCCCGATGACGCGGAGGCAGTGCCCGGGTTCGGCCGGTCCCGTCCGGTGGCGAGAGGCACGCGTGTCGTGGCCTCCGCCGAGGGAGCGCTGAGCGCACTGCTCGCTCCGCTGGTGCCTCTGCTTCAGCGCGTCCACGACACCGTTGCCGCCGTGCCGGATGCTCCCGACGAGCTGTCCGTCAGTTTCGGACTGCGCGTCAGCCAGGACCTGAAGCTCGGCGTCGTCGGCGCCGCCGGCGAAGCCACCATGACGATCACCGCGAACTGGCACCTTGCCGCACCCGCCGACGCATCCGCCGGGCCATCCTCCGATGGCGATGCGCAGTAAGGGCCAACGCTGGCTGCGCACGGGGGCCGCGATGGGGGCCCGGGCGCGGTCGTCCCTCGTCTCCTTACTCGGTTCCGCCCACGGCGAGGTCGTCGGCAGCGGCGTCTACCTCGGTGAAGGCCTCGTCCTCACCTGCTCCCATGTGGTCAATGAGGCCATCGGCCGGGACTGGTTCGCCCAGGACGAGCCGAAGGGCCCATCGGTCGAGGTGGCCTTTCCGTCTGCGGAGTCCTGTGACCCGCTCGCTGCCCGTCCCGTCACCTGGATACCCGCTCGCCGTACGGCCTCCGACGGTGCTCCACCCGAGCCCGCACAGACCGGGGACGCCATCTGGTACGGCGACCTGGCACTCCTTGAACTGCCGGCCGGCGCACCGGCATCCGTACGTCCGATGGACTGGGCCAAGATGGCCCAGGGCCAGGAGGTACGGGCGTGGTACGGGGGCGGCCAGCCCTTCACCTATGCCGACGGCTCGGTACAGTCCTGCGACGAGTTGCTCGGCTTCGTCGATTCCCAGCTGCGGGGCGCGGCCATCAATCCCGGCTACAGCGGCGGTCCGCTCTGGTGTGAGGACCAGGGCGCGGCGGTGGGCATCGTCCTGGGCACCATGGAACCGCCCGCGGGCTCATTCGGTTCCGGCCAGGTAGTCCGCAGGACCATCGTCCTTCCCTGGCAGACCATTCAGGCCGAGCTCGGCGCTGCCGGTACGCATGCCACGTCGACCGCGTCCGGTGCTCCCGCACCCCACAACTCCCCGCACCGGGACGGCGGACAGCCTCTCGCCCCGGTGGATCCAGCCACGCGGCACAGTCTCACCGCTCTGGTCACCAGCCTCCTCGCCGATCCCGGCAAACGCACCGAGCAGGGCCGCCGCCTGGCTGACGAACTGGACCTGGAGACCACGCAGGCCGCCCCCTCGGTCGAGGACATCGTGGAAATCCTCGTCACCCGGCACCGCGCCATCGCCGCCTTCACGGAAGGGCTGCCGGCCGGCGACCGGGCAGATACCCAGAAGCTGCTGGCCCTCGGCCAAGCCGCCCTCATCCCCGGACTGTTGTCCGTACGTGAGCATGCATGGCTCCTGGACCTGCTGTCCACGGACGTACGAGGCCGCTTCCCGGAAGCGGCCCGCGAAGCCCTTCCGTACACGACGCTCTTCGACGGCCCGCCGGTCCTCGCGGACCGGTCGCACGAGGCGTCAGACACCAGGGCCACCGACGCCACCGATGTGGGCCGGCTGATCGCGGCGCTCGAGGAGTTCTGGGGCGACAGTGCGCCCGTGCCCGACGGATCACCACGGGTGCCCGCACTGCTGCGCGCAGTGGAGTATCTGGCCGCTACCTGCGTACCAAAGCAGATGCATGACTTCTGGGAGTGGTCCGAGCAGGTGGCGTACCGGCTCGGGGTGGCGCGGGAAGCGCTGAGCGAGCGCAGGGACGACGCCGCCGAGTGGGCACGGCGGCGGCGCGAGCGGACCGGGCCGCCCAGCCCGCGGCTGACCGTTCAGCTCACCCGCTGCTCCGAAGAGACGTACCGCTGCGCCGCCTGGTACGACCCCGGAACCGGAAGCAGCGGCGCCGAGCGGCAGGTGGTGGCCGATGACGAGCCGCGCGAGTCCGCGGAGATCGTCCGTCTTCTGCACCGTGTCCTCGTCCGCGAGTCCGCGTCGGCCGAGCCTCCCGCGGCGGTACCGCTCGTCGAAGTCCTGCTCGACCCGGAGGACTTGGACGTAGCTGTCGACCAATGGGAGAACCAGGCGTCCCCTTATGAGGTCCCGCTCGTCCTGGGCGCGGAGTACGCCGTGGTCGTCCGCTGCCCCGAAGTACGCCGCCGGGCACCGGAGTCCTTGCAGCACTGGCGGTCACGCTGGGCCGAGATCGACCGCGGTGGACTACTGCGCCTCGACCACAGGCATACGACGCCCCGTCAGGTGTACGGGCTGCTCAAGGCCGATCTCGCCGTGGCCCGCGTCATCATCGACTGTCCGACGCAGCACCGGGAAGCCCTGCGGGCCGCATGCCTCGTCCTCGGCGTTCCTGTGGTCGTCTGGGACCGGCATGCCACGCCCGGCACCACCAGCGACCAGCTGGCCGCGCTCCTGCTCAACGGGCCGGTGCGGGGCCTGCCCCACCGTGTACGGCGGCAGCGGGCCCGCGCGCTCGCCGAGAGCGTCGGGGCCGGGCCCGCCGCACTCGTCCCCGCCTTGGTCTGGGACGACGCGTCGCGCCCGCCTCCCCGTCCCTTTTGGAACGATCCCACCGCCGAGGAGCCCACCCCATGACCGGAGTGACAGACACGCGGCAGCGCGCGGAGGGCGATGGCTGGCGCATCTTCAGGGGCGACGGCCAGGTACGCGAGGTCGTCATGCCCGAGCCGCCTCCCTGGCGGCGGTTCGGGCACGACGACACAAGTCAGCCTGGTACGGCGCCGAGCGATCCGCACCGCCCCTACCTCATCGACCAGCCCCAGATCGACGTGGTCAATGCTGCGCTGCACCTGCGCCGCCCGCTGCTGGTGACCGGGCACCCCGGGACGGGAAAGTCCTCACTCGCCCACGCCATCGCGCACGAGATGGCCCTGGGCAAGGTGCTGCGATGGCCGGTGAACAGCCGGTCCACGCTGGCCGAGGCGTTGTACCAGTACGACGCCGTGGGACGGCTGCGGGAGACGAGCCTGAGCCACGACCGGGGCGAGCAGCCGCCGGACATCGGGCAGTTCATCCGGCTCGGCCCGCTCGGCACCGCACTCGTGCCGAGCGATCATCCCCGGGTGTTGCTCATCGACGAGCTCGACAAGGGCGATGTCGATCTGCCCAATGATCTGCTGACCGTCTTCGAGGAAGGGGAGTTCGAGATCACCGAACTCTCCCGGCTGCCCGCCGGGCAGGACCGGGCCCTCGTGCACACCGCCCATGGCGCGGACCCACAACTGGTGGTCGGCGGCTTCGTCCGCTGCCGCGAGTTCCCCGTAGTGGTGATCACCAGCAATGGAGAGCGGGAATTCCCTCCCGCGTTTCTGCGACGCTGTCTGCGCCTCGACCTGCCCGACCCGGACGAACGACGACTGCGCGCCATCGTCGCCGCCCATCTCGGCTCCGACGCGGTGTCGCAGGTGGACGATCTGATCCGTACGTTCCTGGCCCGTCGTGCCCCGGGTGAACTGGCCACGGATCAGCTGCTCAACGCGGCACACCTCCGCCTCGGCGGCGTGGATCTCGATGCCGAGGGGCTACTCGAAGCGGTGCTTCACCAACTGGGCGGAGCGGTATAGGCATGCCTGAGCGAGTCCTTCGCATCCTCCAACTCCTCGGCGAGCAGCCAACCGCCGAGGAGCTGGCTGAGGTGTTGTGGCTCGCACAGCGCGTACCCCGGGGAGAGAGCGCGCCGCTCGCACGCGCTCTGATGCGGGAGACCGGGGATACCGCTGCCTCGTCTTCCGAGGAGACCGATACGAGCGCCGCGTCGAAGCGGGTGAATCCGCTGCCCCTGCCCGAGGAAGAGCCGCCGTCCGAACTTCATGCGGCACCCGAACTGTCCGACGCCGGGGATGAAACGGAGGACGACAGCAACGCGGCGGATGCCGACGACAGTGCCCCCCATACGGACGCCGCCCCCGAAGGTGAAAGCCAGGCGCCAGAGCCGCAGCCTGCGCCGGAGCTCCCCAGAGCCCGCTCCATCCGCATCGCACACCCCCGCTCCCTGTCCGGCTCGCTGGCGACAGCCCGGGCGCTCCGTCCGCTGAAGCGGTACCGGCCCAACTCCCGCCGGCACGAGATCGATGAGGCCACCACGGCTGCCCGGATCGCCCATACCGGCGTACTGGATGTCGTCACACGCCCGGAGCAGGAGCGCTGGCTGGATCTGGCGCTCGTCGTCGACGACAGCGGTTCGATGCTCCTGTGGCAGCAGCTCTGCACCGAACTGCACGCGCTCTTCGAACGGTTGGGTGCCTTCCGCCAGATCCGCACCTGGGGGCTGAGGCTGCGGGACGACCGGACGCCCATGCTGTCACCCAGGCCCTTCGGGGCATCACGGAGCCTGCTTCGGCCCGCGGTTCTCGACGACCCCTCCGGACGCACCATGACGCTCGTCATCTCGGACGGCGCCGGCCCTGGGTGGCGTACGGGGGCGATGGGGGCGCAACTCGCCCGGTGGGCCTCGTGCGGACCCACCGCCGTGATCCACGCACTGCCCCCGCGGATGTGGGCAGGTTCGGCGCTGCCCACACGACGATGGTCGGTCCACGTCCCGCATCCCGGCGCCGCCAACAGCGAATGGCGGATTCGGGACACGCTGCTGCCACCCGAACTCAGCCCGTTCACCGGCAGCGCCATCCCGGTCCTCGAACCGAAACCGCGCGAGCTGGCCGCCTGGGCGCGTTCCACCGTGGCCGGCGGCGTGAGCACCGTACTGCCGCTGTGGGATCACCGGTCCGCCCGCGGAAGTACCGAGTCGGCCGCGGAGTCCAGTCATCAGGCGGTACGGCAGTTCCGCCAGACCGCGTCCCCGGAGGCGTACCGGCTCGCGGGGCATCTCGCCGCCATCGCCCCCCTCACGGTGCCGGTGATGCGCCTGGTCGCCGAGGCCGTTCCATGGAGCGCCACGACGGCGCACCTGTCGGAGGTCTTCCTTGGCGGGCTGATGCGTCTGGCGGAGGACGCGCCCTCCGACTCGGCCGTCCTGCGGGGCACCAGGAGCTTCCTGCACAGTCAGCGGATCTTCTCTTTCACCGATGAGGCTCGCGACATCCTGCTGGACGCGGTGCCAACGGCGGAGGTCGTCGAGACGGCCCGCCACGTGTCGGTCCTGATCGGTGAACTCATCAGTCAGGCACCGGAGTTCGCTGCTTGGCTGAACCGTCCGGACGGTACGGATCTTCTGCCGGAGCACGCGCAGAACTTCGCCTGGCTCGGTCCCGCCCTGCTGCAACGTCTTGGCCTGACGGGTGTTACAGGCCCGGACCGGGAGGAACCGCCGACCGTACCGGAGGAGGAACCCCGTGGAACGCGGAACGCGTTCTATCTCCACATGCCGTACGTAGGGTATTCGACCGATCCCAGGCCGGAATTCCCCTGGCAGCAGCTCTCGTCACAGGATCCCAAACAGGTCGGCGACTACCGCCTGTTGGGCTGGGCGACGGCCTCAGGTCTCACAAATGTCTATCTCGGGCGCGACGCCGAGGGCGCCACAGCAGCCGTTCGCCGTGCAAACCCCCGTTCGGGCCACGGTGCCGAGATCTCGAATGAGCTCGTGCGCGTGGAAGTCGCCGCGCTCGGCAGATTCGACCACGCGTGCTTGCCGACCCTTTTCGACCATGGGGTGAACGCGGCCCGCCCCTGGGCGGCTGCCTCGCCGGTCACCACTCGGTCCGGAGGCAGAGCGGCAGATCTGACCCAGATAGTCTCCGCGGCCGGGCCGCTCGGCGTCGACGCCACTCTCTGCCTCGGTCAGCGTCTCGCCTCCGCACTGGCGCACAGCCACAGCGTCGGCGTCGTCCACGGCCGACTGTCGCCCCGCCACATACTGCTGACCGGCGACAACCCCGTCATCATCGGCTGGCACCGTGCCACCGTCGACGGGCAGCCGCCCCAGCCGGACCAGGCGTCGGCCCAGCCCGCTGACGACCTCAAGGCGCTGGCGGCGATCCTGGCCCATGCGGCGCTCGGTGCCGACCTGGTCCATGAGGCGCTCGGTACCACCTGGTGGCCCGCGCCCCGCTACGACTACTCCTCCGGCCGCCTGGAGAGTCTCGACGTGGCCAACTGGTCCTCGCCCTCTCCCCCCTGGTCAGTGGATCCGGCGGTCCACGCGCTGATCGACCGCTGTCTGCACGGCCCGGCCGGCACACCTCCCACGGCCGTGGGAGTCCTCGCACTGCTGCGCGACCGGTTGCCGCGGCAGGACTCCGGATCCCCCGGACTCCGGGCATGGCTCTCCCCCTCCGCGCTGGAGTTGGTCGACGGCGCAGAGCTCGTCCGGACGAGGCCACGGCCACGTACCACCACCGGCCGGCAGGAACCGCTCGGAGCCCAGGTCCCGGTGACGCCGCGCGAGGAGCCGACCGCCGACGAGAAGCCGTCCCCCGGCGCCGGCAACTACCAGAAGTGGCAGCTGTTTCCGGGATCGGTCCAGCCCCCACGCGGACTGAAGCGCCTGTCACGCCGTTCCTCGTCGCCCGCTGTACTGCAACCCCGCCCAGGAGGTGTCCCCGGCCACTGCGTCGCCGTCATCAGCCCGCATCCCTGCTCCGGACGCAGCACCGTCGCAGTACAGCTCGCGTCCGCGCTCTCGGCCAGGGCGACCTCCACGCGCCGCGGCGGGCGTACCCCCGTCGTCATGCTGCCGCTGCACCGGCAGCTGGGCGTCTTCGGATACCGCATGCTCGACGCCGAGCCCTCGGCCATCACGGCCCGGTTCCGTGCCGGCACCGGACACATGCCGTCCCACGCCAAGGGCTGGGTCACGCTCGCCGACTCCCGAGGGGCGCAGTTCCTGTACGGGCTGGTGCCTGCCAACGCGGTCGTAAGTATGGACGCTTCGACCGTCCGGCGGGGCGTCGACTGGCTGAGGTCGTTCGGCACGGTGATCGTGGACGCCAACGGCACCTTCCTGCCGCCCGGCGACAGGCTGCGTGGTCTGCTGGGTGCGGTCAGCCACATGGTCGTCACGACGACCGTCCGGCAAGAGCATCTCGACGATGTCCAGGGCCAGTTGGACTGGCTGTCCGGGCACGGCTACCAGCAATTGGTGCGCGCGGCCACGGTCGTCCTGTCGGACGTGGACGGACGGGCGACGAAGAGCGATATGCACACAGCCGGCCAGCAGTTCGAACGCTCCGTGGGGAGCGTGTGTGCCGTCCCCTACGACACCGCCATCCACAGCCTGGGCCTGGTCGACCATTCCGCTCTCGACGCCGCCACCCAGCTCGCGTTCGACGAACTCGGCCGTACGGTTCACAGCGCCCTGGATTCCGAAGGAACCGGCCTTCGACAAGGAAACGGACGCTGAGCCATCAGGTCATCGTCGGCTCGTCCACACCTCGCCCGCCCTCGACGGGTGCCGCTGGGCGAACGAGCGCCAGAGGCACCACACGTCGGGACGCCCTCCGGCAATTCGACGACAGGAAGCAGCAACTCGCCCCAGGCCGAACGCGGGACAGGTTTCCGCCGGTTGCGGCTCCGCTCGCCGCGGGATCACGGTCGAGGGCAGGTGTTCTCCCCCTGCTCCTGATAGGTCCGGTAGAGCGGTGACCTACTGCGCAGCTCCTTCGGAAAGGTCACCACGGGTACCGGTTTGCACACCGGCCACAGCCCAGTCGCCGCCGCGTGCCGGGCGCCCTCGTCGGTCCCGATGCTCTCGTCCGCGAAGGTGAAGACGCCGCTCGCGCCCGGCACGCAGCCCGCGGCGCAGTTTCCGCCTGGGCTGCCCCGGCGCAGTTCGTTGTAGACGTCGTTGTGGTCGACGGTGTTGATGCCGTTGTCCCGGGCCTCGGTCACGGCGGTGCCCACGGCGGTGAGGGCGTCGTGGTACATCACGGCGTAGCCGTCGCCCAGGGCGTTGGTCTTCTCCTCGCCGAAGTACCGGTCGTAGGAGTCGGCGAAGAGCGCGAAGGCCTTGGGGACCTGCTCGTCGCCGCTCCTGGCCGCACGCCAGCGGGGTGCGTCCACGGCGGCCGCGGTCACGATCTCGAGGTTGTTCCGCTCGGCGATGGCGCGCATCTCGGCGGTCTCGGTGACCGGGTCGCGGCCCGTGCTGACGCGCAGGATGCGCGTCGGCTCGTCGTCCGGGCCCCGGTCGCAGGAACGCGTCCGGTCGATGGTCTCCAGGAAGGGCGGCAGGTCCGCGTCACGGCCGGCCAGGAACACCGTCCTGGCTCCGACCGCGCACATCGCGGACACGGCCCGCCGGAAGATCTGCGGTGTACCTTCCGCGGGCCCTTTGATGCCCTGGTACGTCTCGGTGCGCCGCTGCACCTCGTCGTCGGTGATGCCGTACTGTGCGCCGAACTCCTGGCGGAAGACGCGGCGGAGGTTGGCGACGTAGTTGTCGTCTCGCTCGTCGGCGATCATGAACGTGTCCTCGCGGTTCACCTTGTTCGCGCTCACATAGCGCTTGAGGGCGTCGACGAGCTGGTCGGTGGAGGGCGAGACCTTCAACAGGTAGGGGTGCTCCATCTCGCGGGAGCTGAGCACAGCGCTGACGGCCGGGATCTGCGCGGGCCCAAGTCCCCGCCGCACGGCGGTGAGTGTGGCGGCGTCGCTGTTGGGCAGGCCGATGGCGGCGACGAGTGGGCTCTCGCCGTCGCGGCGGGCGGCCAGTTCGTCGGTCACGGTCCGCCAGCGGCTCAGATCCTCGCCAACGTTGGCGAAGAGGAGCTGGACGGCGGTGTCGCCGGTGGCGGGCCCGTGGTTGTGGCCGCGCTGGGCGAGGTAGGCGCCTTGGAGCGAATGCCGGATCAGGTCCTTCGACATGGCCGCACCGGGGGTCCTGGAGGTGTACGGCATGACGACGGCGACGCTCACCGTCGGCTTACCGGACTCCCGTGCCGCCTCGTTCTCGTCCTCGATTCGGCCCAGGACGTCGGCGAGGTCCTGGTCGAAGGGGTACGCCGCTGCCGTGACGCCGATGCACTCCTCGCCGGCGCCCACGCGCCGCAGCTCCTCATTCTGGGTGCAGTAGTCGCGGTTCTCCTGGTAGGTGTCCAGGCCCCACCAAGCGCCTGCTCCCACCAGGGTGGCGACCAGGGCCCACAGGGCCACGACATCGATCAGGCCGAGCACCCGGAAGCGGAGCCGACCCGGCAGCCAGGCCCAGTTTCTGCGGTCCATCCCGTTCATCGTCCCCGTCGCGTTCGTGGCTGGTCGCCCTGCCAGCGGCGGTCGAGGGGCCAGTCCTCGCCGTCCCGCACCGCGCGCGGCCAGCGGATGGCGGCCTGGGCCAGCACCGCACGGCCGGTCAAGTGCTGGGCGGAGAGGAAGGACAGGTCCTGGCCGATCCGGTCGGCCAGGGTCCGGTCCGCCTCGGCCAGTTCGTCCGCCGCGTACCACAGGGCGTGCAGAAGGCGGTTGACGGCTTGCTTCTCCAAGTCCACTCCCGGGTCCGCCTGGAGTTGCAGCCGGTCCCGGCGGCCCTTCGCGACCTCTTGGCACTGCTCGAACCAGACGTCTCCCGGCGGGCGTGGCGCATGGGCCACGGTGCGCAGGATGTGCAGCCAGTCGAGCGCGTCACCGTCGTCTCTGAGGAACTCCGCGTGCAGCCAGTCGACGACCTCCTGCGCCTCTCCCCCGGCGAGCCGGTGCCACAGAAAGCGGGACCGCTCGTCCCGCTCCGCCTGCCCCGACCGGCCGGCAGCCCGCTGCCGGTGGTGCTCGGCGAGCAGTGCGTGCGCGCTGAACCAGTCCACCCCGCTGCCACCGCGCCCGCTGCGCATCTGATGGACCAACAGGGTGCGCAGAAAACGATCCGTGATGAACGGCCGGCTGCCCGTTCCACGCGACCAGCGCTCCCGCTCCAGCTGGGCGGCGGCTCCGTCGGCCGCGGCCAGGCCGTCGATCCGACGCGGCACCCACCGCTCTGCCAGCTGCTCGGCCGCCTCCCGGTCCCAGGCCAGGGAGAACAGGCACAGCTCGTCGTGGTTCTCGCTGCCGACGAGGGTGTTCAGCAGCCGCCAGATGACGGATTCGCCGGTGCCGCCGGGATGGGTCAGGTCGAGGAGTTCCTCGGCCGCCACCCACTCCTCGGTGCGCGCCTTGTGCACCACGGCGTCGCACAGTCGGCGGGCCCCCATGGGGTGGCCTCGGGTCAGATCGTGTACGGCGGTGGCGATGTACGGGTCGAAGGAGGCCTGGTCGTCGCGCTGGAGCATCCTCTCCAGGTGCTCCGTGTCGAGCGGCGGCAGCGGCACGACCAGCACGCCCGCCGAGGAAGCGGTGCCGTGCCGGGTCCACCTGGAGTTCCTGCCGACCTCGTGCAGCGACCGGTATACGGCGGCCGGGTAGGGGTCGTTCTCCTCGTCGGGGTTGTCGTCCCGGGTGGCCGGGCTGTCGTCGCCGCGCAGTTCGGTGGCGATCACGACCAACTGGTCGCGGGCGCCACGGCTGAGCCGCGCCCGTTGTTCCAGGAGCAGTTCGAGGAAGTCACGGCCGGCGTCGATGTGCGCGTTGTCGAGGAGGACCAGCGGACGCGGGGCGCGGTTCCCACGCCGGAAGGGCCCGTAACGCACATCCGCGAGGAACGCGGCCATCAGCATGCGCTCGACACCGCGCCGGAATCCGCGGCCCTGGTGGAACTCCTGGCAGAGCCGGGCCACGGCCTGCGCACGCTCCGCGGCCGGCACCGGCTGCGGCTGCGCGGCCGCGCCCGGGGGCATACCGCGCAGCCGGTTGTCGGCCTCGCTGCGGTAGCTCTCGTACCAGCGGACCAACTGGCGGGAAGCGAGTCTGCGCGAGCGCCATCTGTACTGCCGACCCAGGTAGGTGCGCACGGCCGCCTCGGGAAACTCCGCGGGGTCGGGGGAAGCGGGCAGCGCCGCGCGGAAGAGCGTGTCCCAGGTGGGGGGCGGGTCCGTGCCCGACACGGGCCCCATCAGGGCGGCCGTGTGCTGGTCGGCCACCCGCAGTTCTTCGTCGTTGCCGGGGCGCCGGGCGGACACCACGGCGAGCAGTCCGGCGGTGGTCCGGGGAAAGCAAAGCCGCCCGAACCCGGCGACGGGGCGGGACAGTTGGGTGACGAGCTCGGCCAGGACCTCCACCGCGTAGGAGTTGTTGGAGATCTCCGGGCCCACCCTGGCCCGCTCCTCCAGTGTCGCGCAGTTGATCCGCGCGAACGGGACGCGCGGCCCCGGCCAGGGACCCGCATCGGGCGCGTACGCCTGCTGGAGGTCGCCCAGCAGGGCGCTCTTGCCGGTGCCGTGCCGCCCACTGAGCAGCACCACCGGCAGGTCCTCGCCGAACTCGTGATGCCGCCGTCTGCGGTGATGGTCGCGGTCGAGACCGACCAGGCGCGGCACCAGCTGCCGCAGCAGGGGCTGGCGCGCGTACGCCTCCGGAATCTGCTCGTCTGCCCCGGCTGCGGGGCCCGCGGGGGCGCTCATCCCAGCCTCAGCATCGAGTTGATGATCTCCGACACGATGCCGGACGCCATGTCCCTGCTCATCGAACCCACCGACCTGGACCCGACCTGTACCAGATCGCTGCTGTGCTTCAGGAAGCGCTGCAACGTGCCCGCGTCGGGCTCGGCACCGCGCTGGGCGGCCTCGGTCAGAGCCCCGGCGAGCTCGCGCACCTGCCGCACCTCGCTGTCGGCCTCCGACAGGTCGGGGCGGGACGCCTGCACGAGCAGGGCCAGTTGCTCGAAGGACAGGAATACCCCGGCGCCCTGTTCGGCGACGCCAATGCGGACCGGGGTGGGCAGCTCCAGATGGTCCTTGGCGTACTCCAGGTCCTCGAACTCGAGCTGCCGGCCGCAGTAGAAGGCCTCCCGTGCCCAGAGGAAGTCCTCGGGGTTCGGCTCGCCGCTCTGGTGCCGCCCGGCCCGGTCCCACCAGGCGAACAGGGCCGCCTTGGCGTATCGGCGCCGGGCGTCCCGATCGGCGTACGCCTCGTCCCAGGCCCGAACCTCCGCGAGCCCGGTGCCGGTGGGGCTGACCAGCGGTGGCACGGCACCGGAGTCGTTGTGCACGGCTATCCAGCCGAGTGTGGCCAGACGGTCCACGACACCCTCGACCAGTTCCAGGCTGCACCGCTCATGGGGTGCGTATTCGGCGCTGGGCACTCGGTTCCCGGCGCCGCCGTCGGTCTCGCCGGTCAGCCACCGGAGGAAACGCGCGGAGGCGGCACCTGTCTCGTCGTACACGGGGGAGAGGCCGTTCGTGGGCACTGCCCGGGATCTGATCAAACTTCTGCCCCCAACTCCCGTGACCACCATGCGCGTTCGTTCGCCTTCCCCGAAG
Source organism: Streptomyces montanus (assembly GCF_005786655.1). Classification (NCBI taxonomy): domain Bacteria; kingdom Bacillati; phylum Actinomycetota; class Actinomycetes; order Kitasatosporales; family Streptomycetaceae; genus Streptomyces; species Streptomyces montanus. The sequence goes on along the minus strand of NZ_VBZC01000037.1, from coordinate 61,759 downwards.
TGGGATGTCAAACACGTGACATACGAGGTCCCACACCGGGTCGCCCGTGAACTGTAGTTACTCTTCGCCGTCTGGACCGGCGCCTGACGCACCTGTCACAGCACCCCGCCAGAACGAATACCAACCTGCACCAAGCCCTTACGAATCGTGACGTGGTCGTAGCCGCGGTCGTATGGTGTTTACTGCCGGTTCTCGGAAATCCAGGGCGCCTGCGCCGGGGAGCTTGGCGAGCAGAATCGCGTGCAACAGGGGCCACACACCGGCCTCGGTCCACTCAGACAGACGGCGCCAGCAGGTCATGCCCGAACCGAAGCCGAGTTCCTGCGGCGGGTGTTCCCAGGAGATCCCGGTGTGCAGGACGAACAGGATGCCCTGGAACCCCAGCCGGTCCGGATGCCGCTTGCGCCCGGGATGCCGCCACGGCCTCGGCCGAGCCACCACGATCATGGTCAAGTGCAGGTGATCTCGGCATCCGGATCGGAGTGGATCGCACCCTGGCTTGACTCACCCCTGGTTCAGGCGTTCGAGCCGGCCGGAGTGGTGCGGGCTGGAACGGGCCGCTCGGCCGCCGGGGAGGCAGTGGTCACGGTGCGCCGGAACTCGCTCGGGTTGGCGCCTCGGACCCGTTTGAACGCTGCGCTGAACCCGAACGGGTCGGAGTAACCGACGGCACGGGCAATGTCCGCGACGGTTGCGGACTCCTGCTCGACCAGTAGGTCTGCCGCGAGCGTCATGCGCCAGCGGGTGAGGTAGGTCAACGGCGGTTCCCCGACCAGGTCGGCGAACCGCTTGGCCGGCGTCGAACGCGACACCCCGGTGCGCTCGGCCAATGCGGCGACCGTCCATGGCGCTGCCGGTTCGGCGTGCAGCAGACGCAGCGCCTCGCCGGCCACCGGGTCCCGCTGGGCGGCCCACCAGTCCGGGGGCTCGCCGCCAGGCCGGTCGAACCACTCGCGCAGCGTGTACACCAACATCCAGTCCAGCAGCCGGTCCAGCACTACTTGCTGGCCCGGCGTGTCGACGCAGACCTCGGCGGCGAGGTGGTCCAGCACGGGGTCGGCCGTGCCCCCGCCGCCCACGCGCAGTACGACGGGAAGCGCGTCCAGCAGTCGGTGGCTGATCTCGCCGCGTACGGGATAGGCGTCGACGATCAGGGTCGTCGCACCACCGCCGTCACCGGCGTCCCCGCCGCGGTCGTTCCAGCCGCGCCGGTGCCGGGTTCCGCCCTGCTCGGGCGTCGCGCAGTGCTCGCCGCACGCGATCGGTTCGGCCCGGGTGCCTGGCTCGTCGACGAAGGTGAACGTCACGGGGCCGCGCACGACGAGCGTCTCGCGGGCGCGAAGCGGCTCGGGCGGACGGTGCTCCGGCACGACCCAGCCCGCCCCGGTGAGGACGGTGCACAGGGGCAGCGGCGCACCGTCCACGAAGTGCAGGGCCCAGGGCGGGGACAGGCCACTACCGAGGGCACGGTCCAACTGTTCACGGCCCCGGACTCGCTCAAAGTGCGGCGCCTACGCCGCGACCCCCGCGCCTCGATCGTCGTCGCCGCCCCAGTGGGTGAACGCGAGCGCTGGCTGGCTGTCGCCGGCCGCACCACGGTGGAACCCGACGGAGCACACGACCTGTGCGCCCGCCCAGCCGCTCGCTACTGGGACCTCGACAACCCGGCCCGCGCCGACGACCTCACCGGGATCCTGGCCGAAGACTGGGTTCGTCTCGTCATCCACCCGGAGACCGTAAGTCGCTGCATGTTCTGACCTCCGCGACAACCTGTTCAAGTGCGCCGCCGTCCGGCGGCACCCGACGCCGCCCGGGCGATGACTGGTGGCCCCGAGGCGCCCCCGACCTCGATCCGGTCGGCGCCCTGACGGGCTTGGGAGTCTCCCCGGAAGGCTGTACAGGATTCACACAACGACCGTGGGAAAGGCGACTCATGAGCCGCTAAACTGCCGCGCTGTCGCCGTGCGACACAGCAATTGGCCGAAGATGAACGGGGGAAGAGACATGGCAAGCGGGGGATGGGGGCCGGGCCCAGGATCGGGACAACCCGGCGGCAACGGACCGGGCGGCCAGGGCTGGGGTCCTCCCGGGCCGCCGGCCAACAACCCCTACGGGCCACCGCCCGCCGGCGGTCCCTACGGTCCGCCCGCGCCGCATCCGTATCCACCTCAGAACCCGTACCCCTATGGCCGGCCGGCCCCGGCGCCCGCTCGCCCGCAGCGACGCCGCAGCCGCCTGTGGTATCTCTCCATCCCCTTCCTCGTCGGCCTCGTCGTCCGCTCGGCGCACCGCGTCGCCACCCGCCTCTTCGTGCAGGAGGGCGACGGCCGGATCGAGGACCGCACCGTGGACCGCGTCCAGGTGGCCCGCACGGTGCTCGGCGTCGTCGCCACCCTCGCGCTGATCCTGGTCTTCGGCGTGGATGCCGACCGCTGGGAGAACGCGGCGGCCGAAGGCGTCGCCAACATGATCATCACCCCGGTCCTGCTGCTCTGCACCGGCCCGCTGGTCATCCTCGGCTTCATCCTCTACGCACCCTCACACCTGCGCCCGTATCTGCGCTCCCGGCTCCATGCACCGCTCAAGGCGGTCGGCTGGTACCTGCTGACGGTGCTCGTCATCGCCGGCGTCCTGTACACGGCGGCCCAGGTCGCCGTCGGGGATCGGAAGGACTGGTTCGTCTATGTGATGCTCCTCTTGTCGCTGGCCGTGATGGTGTGGGGTTTTCCCTTCTTCTTCCTGGCGTCGCTGTACTCCGCCCGCAGTGCCTTCAACACCGCCCACGTCCACCCGATGCTGCCGCCCGTGCTCACCGCAGTGCTGGTGTGGGTGCTCGTGGTCTTCAACCTGATCGACAGCGGCATGCCGGAGGGCCCGCCGGTCCTCCAGTTCTGCTCCCTGCTGGGCGGGCCGCTGTCGGTGACCGCCGTCTCGCTGTGGGAGCTGCGGCGGATGCGGACCCGGTTCGGGGTCACCGTCCGCGGCGGAGCGGGACCGGCCGCCTCCGGCATCCGGTGAAGGCGGTGTGAGGGTTCACTGGTGATCCGGGGAGTCAGGTGTGCGGTCGTGGGGCCCCGCGTCCGGAGGGTAAGCCGGATCACGGCCGATGCAGCCGGTTCGAGCGCCGAGGCTGGACAGCTCTGGGAAGTAGCGTCTGCCCACGTCGGGATCACGAGGGAGCGAGCTTGTAAGGCGGTAGTCAGCGGGCCCTGCGGTACATCAGCGAAGTTCAGCCACCGGTCCCCGATGGCAGTCCGTGCATGATCCTCGCCGACTACGGCACGTCCGCGGGGCGGCCGCAGAGCGCGCGTCCTTCGACTGGCTTGCGCAGGGGCGTGTTCTGGAGACCTCCAACGCGGTTGGCCCACCAGACAGTCAGTTCGCGTACGAAGAACATCGGCAGTCGCCGGTAGCGGCGGGGCTTCTGGAAGACCCCGACGGAATCACCCCAGTAGGCATGTTTGGCGTCAATGGCCGCGTAATTGTGCCGGATTCCCGTCATCGGCGGGAAATCGGTGTAGGCCTCGCGCAATTCGAGTCCCGAGTACGCAGCCATGGCGCGGAACCCGTCTGGGTAGTAGCGCCAGCAATCCTGTGCATCGTGCACATGGCCGCGCGACGGTGCCGTGATGAATGCCATTCCCCTGGGCTTCAGCACGCGCGCGATCTCCATCATCGTTGCCCAGAAGAACGGGATGTGTTCGAATGCCTGGCCCGAGAGCACAAAGTCCGCACTGTTGGACTTCAATGGAATGCGGTAGGGCTTGGCCATGACCGCATCCACATTCTGTCCATCGAGCACATCAACGCCCACATAGTCGATGTCGTGCTGACCCAGCATGTCTTTATGCGTGACACTCTGTTTGTCTGACACACGCGATCCCAGATCCACGACCCGGTGCCGCCGGTTCGTCGGCATGTACTCCTTCACACAGAGTTCCATCTGTTCATATGCAGACCTGTGCATCAGTGTCGCCTCTCGATGCGCCCCCCCACCCTGAATGGACATGTTCCACAACTCCCATCGGCAGAAGGAGTGACGCGTCTAACTGCGTGACAGCGAGGGCGAGTGCTCGATGAGCAGGAGCTTGCGACCGCGGGTTACGCATCGTGGCAGCCAGGTCTCGCTTCAGGTGCATCGGTCTCAGGTCGACGCATCCGACGACATCAGCTCCTCAAGCTTGTTGAGGCTTTGAGTCCAGCCCTCCTCGTGGAGAGCTTGGCGCCGCTCAGTGGCGAAGTCGCCCTGGCTCAAGACCAACTCGGTCCGTGCAGCGCCGATTTCGCGAAGCGACAGCTTGACCACCGTGTCCCGATCCTCGGGATCGGGGTCCTCCCACCGGAAGGTGTACGACAGGCGTTCCGGAGGGTCGACCTCAACGAACTCCCCCACCAGGTAGAACAGTTCGCCTTCCGGAGGTCGCATCGCGATCCGGTAGCTACCGCCTGGCCGCAGGTCGCTTTCCACACTCGGGATGGCGAACCCGTCAGGGCCCCACCACTTGGCCAGTTCCTGCGGTTCGGTCAACGCTCGGAATACGACCGCGCGCGGAGCGCGGAGGACACGCTGCAGATGCAGTCTCAGCTCGCCATCGTGCGTCATCACGAACCTCCTCCAAACCGAAGGCGCCGAGATTGACCAGCACGCTTCATCCTACGCAGCCCAGCCGTGGACCACGCGCCGAGCGGGGGCGCGAGCAGGGATGCGAGCAGGGACGCGAGCAGGGACGCGAGCAGGGACGCGAGCAGGGGCGTTGTGAGGACAGGCGCGGCGGCCACCGGTGATCATCACGTGCTGCCTGCCGGGCTGTCTGCTCACCTGGACGCAGGGATGCGGCAAGACAACGGCTGTTGTCAGTGGGCGCCGCTAATCTGCCTACAGATCCGACCGTTTACTCCGTTCCAGGAGGTATGTCATGGCATCTCGGCTCAATCCGTATCTCATCTTCGCCGGCGACGCCCGGCAGGCGATGGAGTTCTACAAGGAGGTCTTCGGCGGCACCCTGGCGCTCAACACCTACGGGGACCTCGGCCAGCAGGACACCCCGGACTCCGACAAGATCATGCACGGCATGCTGGAGACCCCGAGCGGCTTTACCCTGATGGGCGCCGACACCCCTGAAGGGGAGCACAAGCCGGGCAACAACTTCTCGGTGAGCCTCAGCGGCGACGACGACACCGAGCTGCGCGGCTACTGGGAGAAGCTGTCCGCCGACGGCTCCGTGTCCGTCCCGCTGGACAAGCAGATGTGGGGCGACACATTCGGCATGTGTACCGACCGCTTCGGCATCTCCTGGATGGTCAACATCGGCCAGCCGCCCAGCTGACACAGACCATCCTCGCCCGGGCCCCGGCCCGATCGCACATTCCCGGGTCCCGCCGACCCGACGGCCGGCGGGACCCGGCACGCCGTGAACCGCCAAGCGGTGGGCGACGGCGTCAGTTCGTGGAGTTCGTACGTCACGGATGAGTTCCTGGCCGCCATGAGGGCATGGGCCCGACAGCCTGAATTCCGGCTTCTGAAGCAGCCCTGCCTACTGCCGTTGCGGGCTGTAGTACCCCAGGAACATGTCCACGCCGCTGACGATGAGGCGGTCCGTGAGGCCGTCCTCGATGTGGGCGCCGTACGTGCTGAAGACCATGTGGGGGAAGACCAGCAGCGCGTACAGCTGGGTGATCGCGGCCTCCAGGTCGGGAATGACCAGCCGGCCCTGGTCCGCGAGCGCGCGCAGGGCGCCGGCGACGGCCGGGTGGTGCCCTTCCGGACCGTGCCCCTGCCACGCATGGCCGAGCTCGGGGAAGCGGTGCTGCTCGGCGGCCACGAGGTTGCGCAGGGCGATGACGTCCTCGTTCGTCCTGACGGCGTGCACCCAGGCGCGGGCGGTGTCGATGAGGGCCGTACGCAGGTCCTCGGCCTCGGCGAGTTCTTCGAGCGCGGCCGATGTGGCGTGACCGAGGGGCTCGTCCAGGGCGCTCGTGATGACCGCGGTGAACAGCGCTTCCTTTTTCCCGAAGTGGTTGTAGACGGTCACCTTGGACACGCCTGCCTCCGCGGCGATGGCGTCCATGCCGACACCGAAGCCGTCCCGCAGGAAGAGCTCGCGCGCCGCCCGGACGATGGCCTGCCGCTTCAGTTCGGCGCGAGGCCCGCTGGGGGGCTGCCTGACGCTGTCCACGCTCATGAGTCGATCCTAGCAATTCTCTGAACTGAACAGTTGAGTTCACATGTACTGAGCCGTACAGTTCAGTTAGCGGGCAGAGTGCGCGGGTGCGTCCGCCCCGTCCCGTACCGCTTCCACGCGCCCTCTTCCACCCCTCGCGACAAGGACACGCCATGACTCATTCCACGAGCACCGCACACCACGGACAGGACCATCACGGGCCACCGGTCGACCCTCGCCGCTGGGCGGCGCTGGCCCTCATCTGCGTCGCCCAGTTCATGCTGATCCTCGACGTCACCGTCGTGAACGTCGCGCTGCCCGACATGGCCGCCGACCTCCACCTCGACCGGGCGACGCTGACCTGGGCGGTCACCGCCTACACCCTGTGCTTCGGCGGCCTGATGCTGCTCGGCGGGCGGCTCGCCGACGCCCTCGGCGCCCGCCGCACCCTCCTCGCCGGGCTCGCCCTCTTCACCGCCGCCTCCCTCGTCACCGGGCTCTCCGGAAGCGCGGCCATGCTGCTCGGCGGGCGCATCGCCCAGGGCGTCGGAGCCGCCCTGCTCTCCCCCGCGGCACTCTCCATCGTCACCACCACCTTCCACGGCACCGAGCGCAACAAGGCACTCGGAGTGTGGGCCGCCATCGGCGGCTCGGGCGCGGCCGCCGGAGTCCTGATCGGCGGCGCGCTGACCGACGGGCCCGGCTGGCAGTGGGTCTTCTACATCAACGTGCCGGTCGGCCTCGCCGTCCTCGCGGCCCTGCCCGCGCTCGTCCCCGCCCGTGCCCCGCGGCCGGCCCGGCTCGACATACCCGGAGCACTGCTGGTCACCGCGGGCACCGGCCTGCTCATCTACGGCCTGGTCGAGGCGGGTGACGCCGGCTGGGGCGACGCGGCCACGCTGCTGCCGCTCGCCGCCGCGGTGGTGCTGTACGCGGGGTTCGCCGTGGTCGAACGGACGGGCCGCGCCCCTCTGATGGACCTGCGGATGTTCACCCGGCGGCCGGTGCTCGCGGGCGCCTTCCTGATGCTGATCGCCACCGCGCTGCTGATCGCGTACTTCTTCCTCGGCTCGGTCTACCTCCAGCACATCCGGGGCTTCAGCCCGCTGAAGACCGGTCTGCTGTTCCTGCCCGTGGCGGTGGCGACCGGCCTCGGCGCCCACCTCGCTTCCCGGCTCGTCGGCCGGATCGGCAGCCGCGCCGTCGCCGTGGGCGGCATGGCGATCGCCGCCGCCGGATCCGCGCCGCTGACCCAGCTGTCCGCCGACGGCAGCGTGTACGCGGGTCTGCTGCCCGGCTTCGTCGTGGCCTCCTTCGGCCTCGGCACGGTCTTCGTCACCGCCACCACCACCGCGCTGGGCCTGGTGGAACACCATGAGGCGGGTCTGGCCTCCGGAGTCGTCAACACCTTCCACGAGGTGGGCGGTTCGATCGGCGTGGCGGTCGTCTCCACCGTCGCCGCCTCGGGCATCGAATCCGGCTCCGCCGGCGGCTTCACCGATGCCTTCACCGTCTGCTCCGTCGCGGCGGCCGTGAGTGCCGCGGTGGCCCTGGGACTCGTGCCACGCGGCAAGCCGCAGATGACCGGGGGCCCACACGTGCACTGACCGCGACCGAGGCCTCCCTGTCACGCCACGAGGTGCGCCGAGACCGTGAGGCCCGGCGCGTTTGCGGCACCCCATCGTGGCTAGTCGCCAAGAGTCGGAGCGGGAAGAGGTGTGGCCGCCCGGCCCGCCGCCTCCGGCAATGAAGGGAGGAAACGGTCATGACCTCAGTCAAGGACATGCTCGCCACCTACCCGGCCGACCTCGGCGACGTCGACCGCGAGAAGCTCACCCGCTGCATCGAGGAATGCATCGCCTGCGCCCAGGCTTGTACGGCCTGCGCGGACGCCTGCCTGTCCGAGGGCATGGTGCGCGACCTGGCCAAGTGCATCCGCACCAGCATGGACTGCGCCGACATCTGCAACACCACCGCGTCGGTCCTGTCCCGCCACACCGGCTACGACGCCAACATCACCCGCGCGATCCTCCAGGCGTGCGCCACCGCCTGCAAGGCATGCGCCGACGAATGCGGCCAGCACTCCGGCATGGACCACTGCCGCCTCTGCGCCGAAGCCTGCCGATCCTGCGAGCAGGCATGCAACGAACTCATGCGGGCCCTCGGCTGACCCGCAGTGCGTGGCCGCCGCACTCTGGTGCGGCGGCCCTCATATGTCATCCACCGCCCCCGCACCATCCGCTGGGCTCCCAGTAACCCGCCCGCAACCCCCAACTCGAAGCCGGGTAGCGTCCTTTCACGTCAAACGGAAGCTCATAGGCAGCCGACTCGTGACCTTCGTGGCGGAGAGTGGGGCGGAGCGTCGACCGAGGGGAGACAGCCAGATGACGAAGCCGGCGACAGGCGACTTCGATGCCACCTCCGGTGGAGTTGGCGACAGAATCGGCCGGTACCGGCTGCTCAGAACCCTCGGAACCGGCGGCATGGGCCGGGTCTGTCTGGCGCGTTCGGAGGGCGGGCGCACGGTCGCGGTCAAGCTCATCAAGCCGGAGCTGGCCGCCGAACCCCAGTTCCGTGAGCGCTTCCGGCTGGAAGTGGAGGCGGCGCGCAGGGTGAGCGACCGCTGGACGGCGCCGGTCCTCGACGCGGACACCGAGGCCGAGACGCCGTGGGTGGCCACCGGCTACATCGCGGGGCCCTCGCTCGAACACATCGTCTCGCCCCGCGGACACGGCCCGCTGCCCGCCCTGTCCCTACGCACCCTCGCCCATGGGCTCGCCTGCGCCCTGCAGGACATTCACGGCGCCGGACTGGTCCACCGGGACCTCAAGCCCTCCAACATCCTGATCACCATCGACGGCCCTCGGGTCATCGACTTCGGCATCGCGCGGGCAATGGACGCGGTGCCCGGGTCGACCCTGACCAGCTCCGGCATGCTGGTCGGCTCACCCGGCTTCATGTCGCCCGAGCAGATCAGGGACGAGCCGGTGGGCCCGGCCGCCGATGTCTTCTGCATGGGAGCGGTGCTGGCGTTTGCGGCGACCGGGCAGACGCCGTTCGGCGTGGGCGGTTCCGGCGGCGTCCACGCCGTGATGTTCCGCATCGCGCATGAGGAGCCGGATCTGACCGGGATCGAGGAGCCGATGCGGGGACTGATCGCCGACTGCCTCGCGAAGGATCCTGCGGCCAGGCCGACTCCGGAGGACGTGATCGCACGGATGCAGCCGGTGGCGACCGGCACCTCGTCGCCGCCGTGGCTGCCCGCCCAGATCATCGCCGAACTGGGACGCAGTGCCGTCCAGTTACTCGATACGGATACGCCGCCGTATGCGAGCGCTCCGCCGGCACCGGCATCGGGCGCCTCCGCACCGGCCGCCTCCGCACCGTCACCCGCACCCGCACCCGCCGCTTCCGCACCGTCGCCCGCGGCCGTCCCCGTGACCTGGGAGGAACCCCACGTAACGGAGCACTCGGAGCGGTCGGAGTGGGGGACGCAGGTCGTGCCGAAGCCGGGCCTCAGGCCGACTGAGTCGGCTCCGTCGCCGCGACCTCGTCGCGCGGGCAGGGGCCGACGGGCCGCGATAGCGCTGGGGGCCGCCGCTGTGGTGGCAGGAGCCGCGTTCGCCGCGTCGGCCGCCGGTCTGCCACTGCCCTATGGGGGCACGGGCTCCGACTCCGACTCCGGTTCCGGCTCCGGTTCCGGCTCCACCTCCGGCGACGAAGTCGGCCCGACATCCGATGTGCCCAAGGGGTTCGTGGGCATCTGGGCGGGCGAGGTCGAGCGGGACGGGAAGCCCACCGGTCAGTACCGCCGGTTCGCCGTCTCGCCGGGGCAGTTGGGCGAGGTCGTCGCCACCAGCATCAGCCTCGGCCAGAACTACGAGTGCAAGAGCGACGGCACACTCGCCGCCAAGCCGTCCGGCGGCGGCGAGGGCGGGGGCGGGGGTACGTCACTGCGGCTGGACACCAAGGTCGTCAGCAGCGTCCCCAAGGGCACATGCTCGGCCCTCGGTGAACATGTCCTCTCCCGGACCGCCGGTGACTCCCTCCGCTGGGAAGCGGCGGGGCGTACCGCCGAACTGCACAGGATCGAGGAACCGGAGAGGCTCCCCGAAGAGCTGCTCGGCACCTGGCAGCGTCCCCTGGCCAACGGTGGCACCCAGCGAATGACCATCGAGCAGAAAGCGGTGGGCAGCCCGGCCGCCACGATGGTCTCGGACGGCGGCGGCGAGCACTGTGAGGCCGACATGAACCTGGTCTCCATGGGGGAGGCGGACAGTCCGGCACGGCTCGCCCCGCCCGCGGTCGACTGGGCCAAGTCCTCCGGCCTCTGCCGCAACGGCGGCTCCTCCACGGTGCGTACCGAGGGCGACGCACTCGTGCGTGAGCTGGCCAACGGCCAGCGGCTCACCTATACGCGGCTCTGAGGAGCCGCCCGGCCGAGGGAGCCGAGCGCAAGCGAGGGAGCGAGAGAGAGCGAGCCACCTGCGGCGGCCGCAGGTGGCTCGGTGCGGCCGAGGCCGGACGAGGATCAGTCCTCGTCACCGCCGCGGCCCTCGTCACCGTTCTCGCCCTCATGGTCCGCGATGCTGCTGAGCACCTTGAAGTCCTTGTTCAGGTGCACATCGGTCTGCTTGCCGTTGCCGAGGGTGACCTCGACCTCGTAGTAGCCCTCCTCGTCGCCGACCTCGGTGCCAGTGACCTTGCCGCCGTTGGTGTGGGCGAGCGCGGCGGTGCTCGCCTTCTTGAGCGCCGGGCCCGTGATGGGCTGTTCGCTGTCGTCGTCCCCGCCGCCCGTCGCCACGGCGATGCCGGTGCCGGTGCCCGCGCCGACGAGAGCCGCCGAGATCGCGGCCGCGACGATCCACTTGCCCCTGTGCTTCATGTCGACTCCTCTCCGCCACGGGCCACCGGTCGACCGTGCGGCCCACCTGCGCATTCAGCATGCGCCACACCCGCTGAACAGACGCTGAACAGACCTGACGACGGATTCAGCCTGGCTCCGAGGAGCACTCCGGCCGGGAGGTGGAAAGAGTCACGCTTCGGCTAACCGCCGGCTGAGACCCGCGCCAGCCGATCCTCAACACGCTTCGCCGCCGCGTGCATTTCAGGAGCCGCGCGCTGAATGAACCGCCCGACGATCGTGTCCGGGCCGTACCGCCGCACGATCTCGTCCAGCCGGTCCGCCGGCGTGGTCCGCGTCCCGTCGGGTGTCGTCGTCACGTCGCAGTACAGCAGGGCATCGACCAAGTCCGGACGCTCCGGCTCGAACTCCCCCTCCAGCTCCGGCCTCAGCCCGCGCTCCTCGGCTTCCAGCAGGGCGCAGGAGTGGTGAGCCACGAGCCGTACGACCCGTTCGTCCGCCCTCTCCCGGTCTCGCAGGAACCGCGCGCCGTCCAGCGGGTGAAAGCCGGTGAGGGCGATGGCCGGTGCGTACCCGATGTCATGCAGTACTGCCGCGGCTTCCAGCAACTCGGCATCGTCACCCATGATCGGGCCCAAGGAGCGAGCGCGCTGGGCGACCCCCTGCGAGTGCGCCCACCGGCGCGGGAATGGATCGGACAGCAACGATTCGGAGAGCGAGTACGCCCACGCAGTCAGTCCCATGGCGGCCAAGACTACGGCCGTCCCGTTCCAGCGGCGGCGCGCCGACCTCGGATTCCGGCAGGGTCAGCTGTGCTGAACGAAGGCGCTCTGGGAATGAAAGCAGAGTCGCACCGTACAGAGGGGACAAGGGCATGGACGGGGACAAGGGCATGGACATCGAGGTATTCCGCCGGGACACCCCGGGCACCGCGAACCGGATTCACCTCAACAACGCGGGGGCCGGCCTGCTGTCACGGCGGACCCTTGAGACCATGACCGCCCATCTGGAGCTGGAGGCCGCCATCGGCGGCTACGAGGCCGCGGACCAGGAGCGGGAACGGATCGACGCCACCTACGCGAACGTCGCCCAGCTCGTGGGCGGCCATCCCGACGAGGTCGCGCTGTTCGACAATTCCACGCACGCCTGGAACGCCGCGTTCTCCTCCATGACCTTCGAGCCGGGCGATCGCATCCTCACCGGCCGGGCCGAGTACGGCAGCAACGTCCTCGCCTATCTGCAGACGGCCCAGCGCACCGGCGCCGAGGTCGTCGTCGTCCCCAACGACGCGTCGGGACAGCTCGACACCGCCGCCCTGGCGCAGCTCATCGACGACCGAACCAAGCTGGTCGGCGTCAGTCACGTCCCCACCGGCGGCGGGCTGGTCAACCCGGCGGCCGAGATCGGCCGCATCACCCGAGCCGCGGGGGTGCCCTTCCTCCTCGACGCCACCCAGTCCGTCGGCCAGTTCCCGGTCTCCGTGGCCGAACTCGGGTGCGACATGCTCACCGCCACGGGCCGCAAGTTCCTGCGCGGGCCCCGCGGAACGGGCTTCCTTTGGGTGCGCCCCGAGGCACTGGAGTACCTGGAGCCGCGATCCATCGAGATCGCCACGGCCACCTGGGACGGAAAGCGAGGCTTCACCTGGCAGGACGGCGCCCGGCGCTTCGGGACCTGGGAGGCCGGCTACTCCAACGTGCTCGGCCTGAGCGCCGCCGTCCAGCAGGCCCTGGAGATCGGCATGGACTGGATCGGCCGACGTGCCATCGACCTCGGCGCCTACCTGCGCGACCGCCTGGACGCCGTGCCCGGCGTCACCACGTACGACCTCGGCCGGCAGCGGTGCGCGATCGTGACCGCCAAGGTCGACGCCATGCCCACCGCGGAAGTCGCCGCCGCGCTCGCCGAGCACCGCATCAACGTCACCACCACCGACCCGACACATGCCCAGTTCGACACCGAGGACCGGGGAGTCCACCCGCTGGTGCGACTCTCGCCCCACTACTACAACACCGAGGCCGAACTCGATCGCGCCGTCGAGGTCTTCGCCAAACTCGCCGCAGCACGCTAGGCCCTGTCGGCCCAGCCCACACGTCCCACTCGCACTCGCACTCGCACCCGCACCCGCACCCGCACCCGCACCCGCGTGACGAAGCCCCTACGCGACGAACGGCATCGGAGACACCCCGGGCGGCATGTTGTAGGGCGTGACCACCTGGATCGCCGAGGGCAGGGAAGGTCCTTCGTCGGGCAGGGCCTTGTGGGCGCGCATGACGGCCTGGCAGGCGCGGCGCATGTCCTGCCGCAGGTCGTGATGGAGAACAGCGGAGAGGCGGTGTTCGCGCAGGAGCCGGGTGTTGTCGTGGTCCAGGTCATGGGCGATGAACACCGCGCACTCGCGTCCGAGCGTGTCGAAGGCGTCGAGGGTCGCGGCATTGCCGCCGCCGATGGAGTAGACCGCGTTGATGTCCTCGTCGCGCTCGAGCGCCTCCAGTACGAGTTCACGCTGGGTGGCGTCCAGTCCGTCGCTGTCGGTGACCTCCACCAGGGACCGTTCGGGATTGGCGACCCGCATCGCGCTGCGAAAGCCCATCTCGCGTTCCTCCTCACCCCGGAAGGAGCCGCGACTGATGGTGGCCAGCACATGGCCGGGCCGACCGCCGAGCCACCGCTCGACGAGATAGGCGGCGGTGGCCCCGGCCGCGCGGTTGTCGATGCCGACGTACGTCATGCGGGCGCTGCTGGGCAGGTCGGTCACCAGGGTGACGACGGGGATGCCGACGGCGACCAGCCGGCCGACGGCGGCGCCGACCTCCGGGAGATCCGGGGCTTTGAGGATCACTCCCTGCGAACCCCGCTTGGCGATCTTGTCCATGGTCGCGATCAGTTCCGAGGCGGGGCCGGTCTCCCGGAAGTGGAAGCGCGAGCGGACCACGGCGGGATGCAGGGACGGGAGTTCGGCTTCCAGCGCGTCGCGTACGGCGGTCGAGAACCGCTCCGGCGTCTGCATCACGATGTCGATCATGAAGGTACGTCCGCCGATACGGACCTGGGTCCGCTGGCGGTCCAAGTCCTTGATCGCCTGACGCACCTCCATCACCGTGCTCTCCCGTACGCCGCCCCGGTCATTGAGGACCCGGTCGACGGTCGCCTCACTGAGTCCGGCCTGGCGAGCGATCTCCCTGATCGGATAGGGGTGTCGCATGACTGTTCCCGAAGATAGAGGAAGCTGATGATGGACTTTTGATGGGTATCTGCGGATTGAATGATGGGGGCGGGTTCATAAGACTGGCAGAAAGGAAAGCACTGCGAAAGGACCCTCTGGATGTCCCCCAAGGACGCGGGATCACGGACTTGGCTGAGTGAGCGCGACTGCGATCTCGATGAGTTCCGCTCGCTGGTCGGGCAGAGTACCGACCTCAGGGACCATCCCTCGGCCGATGGGGTGGAGCAGAACGTCCCGCTGTACGACAGTGACCGGCTCCGTGATCTGACCGCTTCCTCCGAGGGCCGCCGTGCCGTGCGGACCGAGCTGGTGAAGGCCATGCTCGACGGGCCCGGAGTCGTGGTCCTCAAGCGGGCGTTCCCGGATCCCGTCGTCGTGGACCGCGCCACCGAGGCCTTCACCGCGCTCATCGAGGACGAGCGTGCGACGGGCGCGGCGCGCGGCGACCACTTCGCCGAGCCCGGCGCCAACGACCGGGTGTGGAACGCCCTGGACAAGGTGGCCGTGCGCGCTCCGGAGGTGTTCGCCGACTACTACGCCAACGACATGCTGGCGCTGGTCTCCGAGGCCTGGCTGGGCCCCGCGTACCAGGTCACCTCGCAGATCAACGTGGTCAACCCGGGCGGCGCCGCGCAGCGCGTCCACCGCGACTACCACCTGGGCTTCCTCTCCCAGGAGCGGGCCGCCGCGTACCCGGCGCACGTCCACCGCCTCTCCCCCGTACTGACCCTGCAGGGCGCGGTGGCGCACTGCGACATGCCGGTCGAGTCCGGTCCGACGCTGTACCTGCCCCACTCGCAGAAGTACGAGCCGGGCTATCTGGCCTGGCGGCTCCCGGAGTTCAGGGCGTACTTCGAGGAGCACCACGTCCAACTCCCGCTGGAGAAGGGCGACGCGGTGTTCTTCAACCCCGCGCTCTTCCACGCCGCCGGCCACAACCGCACGGCGGACATCAAGCGCATGGCGAACCTGCTGCAGATCTCGTCCGCCTTCGGCCGCGCCATGGAAACGGTGGACCGGGAGGCGATGGTGATCGCGCTCTTCCCGGTGCTGCTGCGCCGCCGGGCCGAGGGAGCCTCGGACGACTGGTTGCGCCGCGTGGTCGCCGCCACGGCCGAGGGGTACCCCTTCCCCACCAATCTGGACCTCGACCCGCCGGTCGACGGTCTCGCTCCGCCGTCCCAGGCGGACACCGTCTGGCAGGCCATGACCGAGGGCTGGACCCCGGAACGGCTGCACCAGGAACTGCAGGCAGCCGCCAAGCGGCGCCACGGCTGAAGGGCACACAACACTGATGGGACTGCTGGAGGACAAGGTCGTCCTCGTCAATGGCGGCAGCCAGGGCGTGGGCGCGGGCATCGTGCGAGCGGCGATACGCGAAGGCGCGACCGTCGCCTTCACGGGACGCCGAGCCGAGATCGGCGAGGAACTCGCCAAGGACACGGGCGCGCACTTCGTCCGCGCGGACCTGGCGGACCCCGCCCAGGCACGCGGCAGCGTCGAGCAGGTGGTGGCCGCGCACGGCCGCGTCGACTGCCTGGTGAACGCGGCCGGACTGACCTCGCGCGGCTCGCTGCTGAACACCACGCCGGAGCTGTTCGACGCGCATATGGCGATCAATGTGCGGGCGCCGTTCTTCGCGATGCAGGGAGCGGTGGCCGACATGACGGCCCGTAAGGCACCGGGGACCATCGTCAACATCATCTCCAACTGTGCGCACGGCGGCCCGCCGCACCTGGCGCCGTACTCCACGGCGAAAGCGGGCCTCGCGGGTCTGACGCGCAACGCGGCCCACGCGCACCGCTGGGACCGCGTCCGGATCAACGGCCTGAACATCGGCTGGACCGACACCGAGGGCGAGGACGCGACCCAACGCGCCTTCCACGGCGCGGGTGACGACTGGCGGGAGAAGGCCGCCGAGGCGCAACCGATGGGCAAGCTCGGCCAGCCCGACGAGATCGCCGATTTCGTCGTCTTCCTGCTCTCCGACCGCAGCGGCGTGGTCACCGGATCCGTGATCGACTGGGACCAGATCGTCTTCGGCGGTACCGACTGAACCGCCCCCTTGGGCTGAAGGAGCAAGATTCATGCGTATAGGCATCATGGGGCTGGGCCGGATCGGCGCGTTCCACGCGGCAACCCTGGCCGGTCTCGACGCGGTGGACTCCCTGGTGGTCACCGACCCGGTGGCCGCGGCCGCCGCCTCCGCCGCCGAACGGTTCGGAGCGACCACGGTGGGCTCTCCCGCGGACGTGTTCGCCGCCGGTGTCGACGGCGTCGTGATCGCCGCCGCGACCGACGCGCACCCCGAGCTGATCCTCGCCGCCGTCAAGGCCGGCATCCCCGTCTTCTGCGAGAAGCCCGTGGCCCGCGGCGTCGAGGAGAGCCTGGAGGTGCTGCGCGCGGTGGAGGGCAGCGGCATCGAGGTGCACATCGGCTACAACCGGCGCTTCGACGCGGGCTGCGTCGCCGCCCGGCAGGCCGTGCTGAGTGGCGAGCTCGGCCCGCTGCACACCGTACGGTCCACCACCCTGGACCCCGCCCCTCCCCCGGCCGCCTATGTGGCCGTCTCCGGCGGCATCTTCCGCGACTGCAGCGTGCACGACTTCGACATCGTGCGCTGGGTCACCGGCCGCGAGGTCACCGAGGTGTACGCGACCGGCGGCAACCGGGGTGCGGACTACATCGCGGAGGCGGGCGACGTCGACACGGCGTCCGCGCTGCTCACCTTCGACGACGGCACCATCGCCGTCATCTCCAACTCCCGGCACAACGCCCGCGGTTACGACGTACGCCTTGAGCTGCACGGCATGAAGGACAGCATCGCCGTGGGCCTGGAGGACAGGCTGCCGCTGCGCTCCGTCGAGCCGGGGGCCACCTTCCCCGCGGGCACGCCGCACGACTTCTTCATGGACCGCTTCGCCGACGCCTACCGCGCCGAACTCACCGCGTTCACCGAGGTCGTGGCGGGTGGCCGCCCCTCCCCCTGCACGGTGGCGGATGCCATCGAGGCGAGCTGGATCGCCGAGGCGTGCACGCTGTCGCTGCACGAGCACCGGCCCGTACGTCTGGAAGAGGTACGCAAGGCATGACGGGCGAGCCGCTGCGGATCGGTGTGCTGGGCGCGGCCCGGATCGCCGAGCTCTCGATCGTCGGCCCGGCCCGTGCCGGTGGCCATCGCCTCGTTGCGGTGGCCGCCCGGGACCGCGACCGGGCCACTGCCTTCGCGCAGCGGCACGGCGTCGAGCGGGTCGTGGGCTCGTACGCCGATCTTGTCGCCGATCCGGAGGTCGAAGTCGTCTACAACCCGCTGGCGAACGGCCTGCACGGGCCGTGGAACCTGGCGGCGCTCGCCGCGGGCAAGCATGTGCTGACGGAGAAGCCGTCCGCGAGCAACGCGGAGGAGGCGGCCGAGATCCACGAGGCCGTCAGCAAGGCGGGCACCGTCTTCATGGAGGGCTTCCACTATCTGTTCCATCCGGTGACCCGGCGTCTGCACGAACTGCTGGACACCGGGGAGTTGGGTGAACTCCGGCACGTGGAGACCGTGATGGCCATGCCCGCGCCGGCGGACAGCGACCCCCGGTGGTCGTTCCCGCTGGCGGGCGGCGCCCTGATGGACCTGGGGTGCTACAGCCTGCACGCCCAGCGGATGCTCGCTCCCTGGGCGGGCGGCGCGCCCCGTCTGGTCGCCGCACGGGGTGGGGAACGGAGGGAGGAACCCGGGGTCGACGAATGGCTGGACGCCGACCTGGAGTTCCCGAGCGGTGCGACCGGTACCGCCCGCTGCCACATGGCCCACCCCGACCGGCAGTTCAGCTGCCGGATCGTGGGCAGCCGGGGCGAGGCCACGGCCGTGAACTTCGTCCAGCCGCACCGGGACGACCGGGTCGTGGTCCGTACGGCCTCCGGGGAACGCACCGAGGAACTCGGCCGCCGCTCCTCGTACACCTACCAACTCGACGCCTTCGCGGCGCATCTGCGCCAGGGCACACCCCTCGCCCTCGACGCCGGGGACGCGCTGACCACCATGCGCCTCATCGACGACTGCTACCGGGCGGCCGGGTTCCCGGTCCGGCCGCGAACGGTCCTTCCGACCGCGATGTAAAAGGCACATGTGAAAGGCAACGGGAGAGGGCGGTACCTGTCCGGTACCGCCCTCTCCCGTGTGGTGGACGACCCACCCGGTACAACGGTTACGCGACGCCGCGCAGCACCGCGCGCAGATGCTCGACGCTGGCCCATACGTCCTCGATCGGGCCCTTTTCCTTGGGTTCCTCGGTGAGGATGGTGTCCTGTTCCAGGACGTACCAGCCGTCGTACCCACGTGCGCCGAGGTGGGTGATGATGGCTTCGATGTCGACGTCGCCCGCGCCGAGCGGGCGGTACATGCCCTCGCGTACAGCCTCGGTGTAGGTGAGCCGGCCGGACTGCACCTTGGCGGCGAGGGAGGCGTCCACGTCCTTCATGTGGGTGTGGGCGATGCGTTCGGGTGCCTGGCGGGTGAGCTCGGCGGGGTCGGTGCCGCCGATGAGCAGGTGTCCGGTGTCGAGGCAGAGGGAGATCGCCGAGTGCTCCAGGACCCGCTGGACCTCCTCACCGTTCTCGATCATCGTGCCGACGTGCGGGTGCAGGACGGCGCGTACGCCGCGTTCGGCGGCCAGCGAGGTCAGCCGGTCGAGGTTGGACAGCAGCAGCTTCCAGCCGTCGGCGTCGAGTTCCGGGCGGGAGTCGTAGCCGTCCTGGCCGGTGACGGCCGACAGGACGAGGACGTCCGCCTGGGAGGCGGCGTAGCTCTCCAGGAGCTGTTCCACCTCCGGCAGCGGGTCGTGGCCGGGTACGTGCAGCAGGAGCGGGGTGAAGCCGCCGACGGCCTGGAGGTCGTGGTGTGCCAGGACCTGGGCCATGGCTTCGGGTGCGCCGGGCAGGAAGCCCTCGGGGCCGATCTCGGTGGCGGCCAGGCCGACCTCCCGCATCTCCTTCAGTACGCGTTCGGGCGTCAACTGGTGGCCCCAGCCGGGGACTTCGCACACACCCCAGGAGATGGGCGCGCCGGCGATCCGGTTCAGGGAGGGGGTGGTCATACCGTGGCCTTTCAGTGGTTCCAGTCCGGGTTGGCGACCGCGCCCGGGCGGGCCGCCGGCGAGGATGTCGGCGACAGCCAGAGCCGGCTGGACCGCTGCGACGGCCTGGCCGTTACGTGGGCGCAAGGTTAGGTGCGCTCCGGCGGATTACTGAAGAGGTGGGAGCCATCATTAACCCATCATTGAGTCCAACTTTTTCCCATCATCATCAGAGCAGCTGCTCGCCCAGGAGCATCTGCCAGCCCGGGCTGTAGTTGCCGTCGAGAACCAGCGACGCGGCCCCGACCGCGCCCACCGCCTCTCCGATGAGGCTCGACTCCACCGAGACGGTGCGCACCGCGCGGGCGATGGAGCGTCCGTTGACCACCGTGTCGACGGTGGCTCGGACGATCTCCTCGATGCCGCGCAGCGACTCCCCGCTGAGCACGATCCGGCTGACGTCGAGCAGGTTGACGGTGCTCAGCGAGGCGTGTCCGATGTGTTCGGCCGCTCGCTGAATCTCCTGAACCGCGCACTCGTCGTCGTTGGCGGCCGCGGCGCACAGTCTGCTCCAGTCGGTGCGGGTCTCCTCCCGGGTCAGCGTCAGACCCAGGCGTTCGGCCCCGGCGGGGCCGTGCCGTTCGGTGAAGCCCGCGAGGACCGAGTACGGCGCGGCGTAGGCCTCGAGGCAGCCGTGGGCCCCACAGTGGCAGGCGTTCCCGCCGGGTTCGACCAGGACGTGCCCGAACTCGCCCGCGTTGCCGGAGTCTCCGCGCAGCACCGCGTCCGCGAGCATGATGCCCCCGCCGATACCGGTGCCGAGATAGACGAAGAGGAAGCTGCCGGAGCGCTCGGCTCCGCCTGCCCACCGCTCCCCGATGGCGGCGGCCGTCGCGTCGTTGTCCATCACGACGGGGAGTCCGGTGGCCCGGCCGAGCAGGTCGACCAGGTGGACGCGGTGCCAGTCGGGCAGGTTGGGCGGATCCAGCACCATGCCGCGCCCGCCGTCGATCGGTCCTGGTACGGCAACGCCCACACCGAGCACCCGGTCCCGGTCCACATCGGCGCGCTTGATCAGGGAGTTGACCGTCCTGCCCAGTGTCCTCACCAGTTGACCGGGATCACTGCGCCCGGTGGTGCCCAGCCGGCGCCGGCGCAGGACCCGGCCGGCCAGGTCCAGCAGGACCGCGACCGTGGAGTCGGGGTCGAGGTGGACGCCGACGGCGTATGCCGCGTCCGCGCGCAGCGACAGGAGGGTGCGGGGCTTGCCGCCCTGCGAGGGAGCCTGGCCGGTCTCCTGGACCAGCCCTTCGTCCAGCAGCCGGCGCACCACGTTGGAGACCGTCTGGTTGGTCAGTCCGGTGCCCTTGGCCAGTTCGACCCGGCTGACGGGGGAGCGCCTGCGCACCGCGTCGAGGACTACGGCGCGGTTGTAGTCCCCCACCCGCGGGAGGTTGGTCCCGGTCCGCATGTCCCTTCCACGCCTCCTGTCCCCTGCGTGCCCCGCAGGCCGCTCGCGCCTCACCGAGGGTACGCACGCGCACGGTCTCTGATGAATTGAATAACCAATATGGTGCAGACCAGTTGACTTCATCAATCCAATGGATTTACTTTCAGCCGCACAGTTCGCGCCAAACTCCCTTGCCGGGCAAGGGCCTTCTCCTTGCGAGGAGCACATGAACGCGCACGTCAGAGCACTGTTCGCCGTCTCGCTGACCGGGGCGCTCGCCCTCGGACTCACCGCCTGCGGAGGCTCCTCCGGGAAGTCCGGCTCGGGCGACACCATCAAGGTCGCGTACTGGCGCCAGGTGGACAACAAGTCCCGGGTCATGGACAACTACCTGACTCTGGTGAAGAAACAGTTCGAGAAGGCCAACAAGGGCAAGAAGGTCGAGCTCGTCCCCATCCAGGCCTCGGAGAACGACTACTACTCGAAGATCCAGCTGATGATGCGCTCACCGCGCACCGCTCCCGACCTGGTCTACGAGGACACCTTCCTGATCAACGCCGACATCGCCAGCGGCTATCTGCTCCCGATCGACGACTACCTGAAGAAGTGGAAGGACTGGGGCCAGTTCGTCGACACCGCCAAGGCCGCCGCCAAGGGCCAGGACGGCAAGACGTACGGCGTCCCGGACGGCACCGACACCCGCGGCCTCTGGTACAACAAGCAACTCTTCGCGAAGGCCGGGCTGCCCACCGACTGGAAGCCGAAGAGCTGGGACGAGGTGCTGGACGCGGCCCGCACCATCAAGAAGAAGCTCCCCGGCGTCACCCCGATGAACATCTACACCGGGAAGGCCGCGGGCGAGGCCGCGACCATGCAGGGCTTCGAGATGCTGCTGTACGGCACCGGCGAGGAACCGTTGTACGACCCCTCGGCGAAGAAGTGGGTCGTGGGCAGCAAGGGCTTCAAGGACTCCCTCGGTTTCGTGGACACGGTGTTCAAGGAGAAGCTGGGCCCCGACGTCGAGGACGCCCTCGATGCCAACTTCGGCAGCACGGTGGCGACCGAGCTGCTGCCGGCGGGCAAGCTCGCCATCGACCTCGACGGGTCGTGGATGGGCAACAACTGGATCGAGACCGGCGCCAAGCCGTGGCCGGAGTGGAACAAGGTGCTCGGCACCACATCCATGCCCACCCAGACCGGCCAGTCCCCGGGCACGGTGACGTTGTCCGGCGGCTGGACCTGGGCGATCCCCGCCAAGTCGAAGAACCCCGATGTGGCCTTCGACTTCGTCAAGTCCATGCAGACCAAGGACAACGCTGTCGAGTACTGCGTCCGCAGCGCGGGCATCGCGGTCCGCAAGGACGTCGCCGCCGATCCGCGGTACCAGAAGTCCATGCCCGGGGTCGATTTCTTCACCGGTCTGGTCCAGTACACCCACTACCGCCCGGCGCTGCCGGTCTACCCCCAGGTGTCCACCGCCATTCAGGAGGCGATGGAAGCGGTGACGACCGGTCAGGCGAGCCCGGAGAAGGCCGCGTCCACCTACGACGAAGCGGTCAAGAGCGCCACGGACGGAGCAGTCGAAAGCCGTGGGTGACCTCACGGTGACGACGGCGGTGCCCGGCAAGGGCGCGGGAAGGCGGCGGGCCGCCGCCCGCCCCCCGCGCCCCTCCGGGCCCCCCTCCCCCGCCGCGAGGGCTCGCCGGTACCTGCTGCGCGGGCTGCCGGTGCTGCCCTCGGTGATCCTGCTGCTGCTCTTCCTGGCGGGTCCGATCGCGTACTGCGTCTACTACGCGTTCACCGACATGCGCCTCACGGGAGCCTCCGGAGCGCGCTTCGTCGGGTTCGACAACTTCACGAAGGCCTTCGGCGACCCCGACTTCTTCAACGCGGTCGTGCTCACGCTGGTCTTCACCGTCGTGTCGTCGATCATCGGCCAGAACACACTGGGCCTCGGGCTGGCCGCACTGCTGCAGAAGGCGTCGCGGGGAGTGCGCTCGGTCGCCTCGACCCTGGTCCTGGCGGCCTGGGTGATCCCCGAAGTGGTGGCCGCCTACCTGCTGTACGTGTTCTTCCGCAAGGAGGGAGAGCTCAACGCCATCCTCTCCTTCCTCCATCTGCCGCAGCAGAACTGGCTCTACACGCTGCCCATCATCGCCGTCTCCGTGGCCAACGTCTGGCGGGGGACGGCGTTCTCCATGCTCGTCTACTCCGCGGCGCTCAGGGAGATCCCCCAGGAGATCACCGAGGCCGCGGAGGTGGACGGCGCCGGACGGTGGCACCGGTTGTGGCACATCACCCTGCCGATGATCCGCCGCTCCATCGGCACCAACCTGATGCTCAACACCCTGCAGACGCTCTCGGTGTTCGGCCTGATCTTCGTGATGACCCGCGGCGGTCCCGGCAACAAGAGCCAGACGCTCCCGCTGTACATGTACGAACAGGCCTTCCAGAACAGCCTGATCGGCTACGGCACGGCCGTCGCGCTGATGCTCCTGGTGGTCGGGGCCCTGTTCTCGGTGCTGTATCTGCGTCTGCTGCGGACGGAGGTCTGAATGGCCGTCATCGCGAGTCCCAAGGCCGCGCCGCCACCCCGCACCCGACGGGGCGGTGCGGCGCTCGGAGCGCGGCACCGCTCCCGGCGCAGCACCGAACGCGCCCTGGTGAACGCGCTGCTGCTGCTGATCGCCCTGTGCTTCCTGGCACCGCTGCTGTGGCTTTTCCTGGCCTCGGTGAACGGCACGGCCGGCCTGAGGATCACTGCGCCGGACCCCATGACCCTCGACAACTTCCGCGCCGTACTCACCACGGACATCACCTATCTGCCCATGCTCAACGGCCTGGTCCTGTGCGGCGGGGCGACCGCCCTGTGCGTAACGGCCTCGGTCCTGGCGGCCTATCCGCTGTCCCGGTACGAGTCGCGGTTCAAGCGCCCGTTCCTGCTCACGATCCTGTTCGCCACCGGACTGCCGATCACCGCCGTGATGGTGCCGGTCTACGGCATGTTCGTCCAGGTCAACCTGATCGACACCATGTACGGCACCATCCTGTTCCTCGGCACGTCCTCGCTGCCGTTCGCGATCTGGCTGACCAAGAACTTCATGGACGGCGTGCCCCTGGTGCTGGAGGAGGCGGCCTGGACGGACGGCGCGTCGGGCATGCAGACCCTGCGCCGGGTGGTGCTCCCGCTGATGTGGCCGGGGGTGACGGTCGTGACGATCTTCACCTTCATCATGATGTGGGGGAACTTCTTCGTCCCCTTCTTCCTGCTCCTCTCCCCCGACCAGCAGCCCGCCTCGGTGAGCATCTTCACGTTCTTCGGTTCCCGCGGAACGGTGCAGTACGGCCAGCTCGCGGCCTTCTCGATGCTCTACTCGACGCCGGTGATCCTGCTGTACGTGGTGATGTCCCGGCTGATCGGCGGCAGTTCGGCACTCGGCGGGGCCCTGAAGGGCTGACGCGGGCGGCTCCTGCGCGGTACGCGGGTGGACCCTGCTCCGTGTCCCGGCGGGGGTGGCTCGGTGCCACCCCCGCCGGGCCCGGGGATTACTTGATGTAGACGAGGCCGTCGGTGGTGACGGTGGGGCGGCCGCTGGTGCCGACCACGACGATCTTGACCTTGTGCTGTGCGCTGCTGGACCAGGACTTGGTCCAGATCGCCTGCCGGTACTGGGTCGTGGAGGACTTCAGGTCGAGGGTCGTGACCTTGATGCCGTCGACGTAGACGTATGCCTGGCCGGAGGTGGAGGCGCGGGAGACCACCCAAGAGGCGGAGCGGCCGGTGAAGGTCCAGGTCAGACTGGCGCCCTTGGAACCGCTGGAGTAGGACTTGCCGCCGAGGTAGCTGGTGGAGGAACGGGTGGTCCAGCTGCCGGACTTGGTGGCGGCGCTCTCCTGCAGGATCGCGGGGGTGTAGGAGGGGGAGGACGTGCGGTAGTTGCCGGCGTAGTCGTAGGCCCGCATCGACCAGGTGGTGGCGGTGCCGGACGTGGCGGTGCGGTTCGAACCGGTGGTGGTCGGGCCGAAGGTGGCCGTGGTCGGGGCCAGCAGCTTCACTTCGCGCAGGGCCTTGTCGTCGGTGGCCTTCCAGCCGAGCGTGACCGGGACGGCACTGGTGCTGACGGTCCCGGTGCGCAGCGAGAGCTTCGGGGTGGTGGTGAAGGTCGGCGCGGTCGTCTCCGCGACGACGTTCAGCGCTGCGGTCGTCGTGGTCTTGCCGGACTGGTGCACGGCCCGTACGGCGACGGTGTGGCCGCCCAGAGGCAGGGTGGCGCCGGCGGAGGTGGCGGTCCGCGAAGCGGTGGCGACGGTCTTGCCGTCGACCAGCAGCTCGAACTTGGAGATGAGCGAGGACGGAGTGGTGGCCGTCCAGTGCACCGTGACGGCGCCCTTGGTGTAGTACGTCGAGCCCGAAAGGCCCGCGCCGCCGACGGAGGTGACCTTCAGGCCCTGCACCGGGCCGGCGGCCCAGGTACGGATGGTCGGCAGCTGGGCGTAGAGGGAGCCGCCGGGGCACTGGGTGTTGAAGCCGTCGCGGTGGCCGGAGATCCGGTGGAAGGTGTACTTGCTGCCCGCGGTGAAACTGGTGCCGAAGTAGTTCTTCTGCGTTGCGCCCGCGGTGAGCTGGACGGTCCCGGCCGGGTCGGCGCCGTACTGGCCGAGTTTCCAGGCCGCCACGCGGGCGACCGAGGTCAGCACGGCGTTCGTGGCACTGGTGGAGGTGTAGTCACCGAGCACCGCGATGCCCGCGGACTCCCGGTTCCAGCCGTAGGTGTGCGCGCCGAGCACCGGCAGGTCGACGCCGCCCTTGCGGCCTTCGAAGATGGTGCCGCACTTGTCGACCAGGAAGTTGTAGCCGATGTCGTTCCAGCCGTTGACCTTCGTGTGGTACGCGTAGATGCCCCGCACGACCGACGCCGATTCGGAGCAGGGCTCGTCGGTGCCGTCGGTGTGGTGGACGAACACGGCCTTCACGTCGGCGTTGTACTCCGACGGGTCGGGGCTGAGCGACTCGTCGGCGCCCCAGCCGGCGCGCGAGGTGATCGGCGGTTCGGGCACGGTCGAAGGCGGCGCGGAGGGCGCGGTGGCCGACGGGCTGGCGGAGGCACTCGTCGAGGGGGACGCGGATGCCGAGCCGGTCGGGGTCGCCTCGGGCGCGGTGCCCGTGGGGGTCACTTCGGGCGTGGTGCCGGTCGGGGTCGCCTCGGGCGTGGTGTCGGTCGGAGCCGGCGATGCGGTGGTCTGGCCGTCCGTCGGTGTGGCGGTGGTGCCGTCGGTCGGGGTGGCGGAGTCGGTGGTCGTGGGGCTGGGGCTCTCCTCGGCGACGTACGCGGCGGGCTCGGCCGCGGCGGTCGTGGACTTGGTCTCGGCGTCGGTCACGACGCCCGGGTCGACCAGGTTGACCTCAAGTCCCTTGGGCAGCGCACTGGTGGCGCCGTTCTTGCGGACGACCTGCACCTGGACGCCGTCGGAGGAGCCGACCCACAGCGGCTCGGACGCGCCGCGCACCTCGGGGCCGGGGTTGTCCAGCGGGTCGACGTTCACTTCGAGGTCCTGCCAGGCGCTCCACGCGCCGGTCGCACGGCTGCGGGTGCGCACCTGCGCCGTGCCGGGGAGCCGCTTGGCTCCACCCGTCCAGGAGACGCCGAGCATGGAGAACTGGTCGGTGCCCGTACGCGGCAGCTCCCGCCTGTCGCCCGCGGTGCCCTTCAGCGCGAGGTCGTAGACCTTCACCGGCCGCTTGGCCCGGCCCGCCGCGCCGGCATCCCCCGAGGGACTGGCGACGGCGTAGGTCACCACGCCCCCGCCACCCAGGATCACGGCACCGAGCGTCAGCCACGACCGCCGCTTCAGGCTCAAGGATCTATGCGCACGCGACGAACGACGACTCACGACGTCTTCCCCCCACAGAAGGCCGCGAATGGCGGCTGATGAAAGTCACCTGAGACACACCCGTCACAGGTGGTCCGAGATGTGCAGCGCATCCCGGCCGACGAACATCACGGGGAAACAGGCTACGGTGACACAGATCACTTCCTTATGTCCGACATCACCCAAGAGTGTGATTCCGGCGGCCCGCCGCGCCGGGCGCCACGGGAGGACGGGCGGACGTGGGCATCGTTGCGGAGTTCGTACGGGGCTGCGGAGCGGTGGTCCCGCAGAGCCGTTGGAGGGCGCGCATGCTCGGCACAGACTTCACCCATGGATCACCCTGCTGGATCGACCTCGGCAGTCCTGACACCGACGCGGCGACCGCCTTCTACGGCGGCGTCTTCGGCTGGCAGTACGTCTCTGCCGGGCCCGAGGCCGGTGGGTACGGCTTCTTCCAGAAGGACGGCAGCACCGTCGCCGCCATGGGCCGGCTCACCGAGGAGGGTGCGAGCAGCGCCTGGACGGTGTACTTCCGGACCGATGACATCCAGGCCACCGTCGACACCGTCGAGCGGGGCGGCGGCACGGTGCGGGTGGCGCCCACGGACGTCATGGGCGAGGGGCGGATGGCCCAGCTCACCGACCAGCAGGGCGCCCAGTTCGCGGTGTTGCAGCCGGGCGAGAGGCCGGGCGGGCTGGAGAAGACGTCC
Organism: Streptomyces montanus; assembly: GCF_005786655.1. Classification (NCBI taxonomy): domain Bacteria; kingdom Bacillati; phylum Actinomycetota; class Actinomycetes; order Kitasatosporales; family Streptomycetaceae; genus Streptomyces; species Streptomyces montanus. The sequence continues at coordinate 34,414 of NZ_VBZC01000037.1, read as the reverse complement.
GAGGACGACACCCTGCTGTGGGTGGAGCTGCACGTACCCGACCCCGTGGCCGGGATCCGCTTCTACCGCGACCTCTTCGGCTGGCGTTCGGCGGAGATGCAGGCGCCCGGGATGACGTACCGGGTGCTCAGCCTCAGGGCCGGGGACCAGGAGGCCACGTCCTTCGGTGGAGTGGCCCCGCTCCAGGAGGGCGGCCGCCGCGCGGGCTGGGTGCCGTACTTCGCGGTCGCGGACACCGACGACATCGTGCGGAACACGCAGGAGAACGGCGGCTCGGTACTGATGCCGGCGACAGACGTGCCGGAGGTCGGCAGGATCGCTTGGCTGACGGACACCACGGGTGCGGTCTTCGCCGTACTCAAGCCGAACCCACGGCAGGGGTAAGCGGCAGGTTCACCGCCCGGAGGCATGCCTCACGAAGGCAGCCCACTCGGAGGGGCGGAAGGTGAGCTGGGCGCGGGCGGGTGCCTTGGAGTCGCGGATGAGGACGGCACCGGGAGCGGCGGCGACCTCCAAGCACTCGCCGCCCTCGTTGCCGCTGTAGCTGCTCTTGAACCAGGCAAGTCGCGCGGCGGGTTCCCCAGTACTCATCGTGCCCCCAGCAAGTCCTCGATCAGGGCGAGGGACTCCCCCATGGTGAGAGCCTGGGCCCTGATGCTGCCGTACCGTGCGGCCAGGATACGTACTTCTTCAGGGTCCGTGATCAATCGGCTGGAGTTCTGCGCCTCGGTGTATCCCAACTGGGCTTTCCCCTTCGGCGTGAGGAGCACGAACGAACCGCCCATCCCAGCATGCTCACTACGTTCCGTCGGCATCACCTGGAGCTCCACGTTCCGCATGCGTCCGAGCTTCAGCAGTTGTTCCAGCTGCTCCCTGTGGATCTCCCGCCCGCCAAGGGGGCGCCGCAACACCACCTCTTCGACGACGGCGGTAACCATGGGCGGAGGCCAACTGGGCAGAATCTCCTGACGAGCCATCCGAGAGGTCACCCGCTGCTCAATGGTCTCGTCGTCGAGCAGCGGCTTGCGCATCTCGTACAGCGCACGGGTCCGCCGCTCGGTCTGCAACAGGCCGGGAACGTCATGGTTGTTGTAGAAGTTGATCTCAACCGCTTCCCGCTCCAGCCGCGCATAATCCCTGAACCAAGCCGGGTGCCGAACCCTGCCCCTCGCCTTGGCCTTCTCCACGTCCTCGATCGTGGCCCTCAACAGCCCACCCGCACCGAGCAGTTCATCCGCCGCCTCCAGGAACTCCCGCTGCGGTGTCCGTCTCCCCCGTTCCAGCGACGAGATCAGATCCTCGCTGTATCCGAGCTGGTCGCCCAACTCCTTCTGGGTGAGCCCGGCCCGCTCCCGAAGTACCTTGACCTGCTTGCCGATCGCCCGGTTCAGGTCGCCGGCGTGCTCGCCCTCGTCGTACGTCTCCTGCGGCTCCGTCACCGTCATCCCCTCACCAAGTCACGGCCGACGCCCCGTACAGAGCACCGTCCGTACCGGTACACACACTCTGCGTACCGAGAGATTCCCTGGTCAGATTAGAGCCGGGCGGCCACGCTCAGTGACATGAAGTCAGAAATCTCCACCCGGCAGTTCACCCAACTCCTCAGCGCCACGCCTCGCGGCGCCCGCCTCGCCCGGCTGCTGGCCGCGCGGCAGCTCGATGAGTGGGGCTGGCCGCACGGGTGTGCGGTGAGTGAGTCCACGGCGCTGGTCGTCGCCGAGTTGGCGGCGAACGCCGTCACGCACGGGCATGTGAAGGGACGCGGGTTCCGGCTCACGCTCGCTGCCGAGACCTCGGACACGCTCCGTATCGAAGTGGCCGACCCAAGAGGTGACCGTCGGCCCCTGGTCCGTCGTACCGGGAGTCCCACCGAGGAGACGGGCCGCGGGCTGCTCCTCGTCGACGCGCTGACGGCCCGGTGGGGCAGCGAGCCATGGCCGCCGTCCGGCAAGGTCGTGTGGGCGGAGATCTCTACAGGGGCAGCACGCTGATGGCGCGGCCGGCGCTCACACACACCGCACCTATCGATCCATGGACCAGATCACCGTTGCCAGAGCCGCCACCGTGGCGGCCATCACGCTGATGACAGCGGTGAAGACCGCCATCCGGGCATCAGCGGAACGCGACTCGTGCTCTCTCCGCTCGGGATCCAGCGACTGATGAGACCGGTCTCCGTACCTGGCTTTGCTGAGAAGCGACGTCACAAATGCCAGCACCCCGGGGACAACCGCAAGGGCAGCGAAAATCAGCCTACTCAACAACATCACCGCCTTTCCCCTTGGCGCGCCAGGCAATTGATACGACTACCGTCAAGATCCCGGACACATAGAGAAACAGAGATGCCCCCATGATGGCACCGGAATCGAACCATGGGAACGGGGGACTGGACTCTGAAGCCGCCTTCGTCTGCTGGTGCCCCACGGCAAAATTAGCCGACGTGGCCACGAAGGACAAAATGCATGTCGAGGTGAGAATAAACGCACACCCGAACAGGAGATCACCGAGCACACCATCCCTGGTTTTGTTCACCTTGGAGATCAACGGCAACTCGCCTGCGAGCAGCGCTGCGGTGATGACGAAGAAGTCGCCACGCTCGCCGATCGACTCGATACTCCCGCCCTGCGACAATGTGACATAAGCCAACGGTATCGGGAGAGAGGAGATGAGTAAGTTGTAACAGATCCACGAGACGAAGGAAGAGCCAAATTCCTTATTCACCCCGCACTTGGCCAGAAACCCAGAAACTCTTGCCCAGGCTTTCATTCCACCTCGCGCAGCACACAGAGATCACAAAGAGGTTGTCCCCCTACGTAAGCGCAGCCCCCAGCACGGCGCGACGCGTTCTCGCATTTCCCTCCCGTGACCTTTCAGATCGTGGTAGGTGCTGTCAGACCACCGCGGCGACGGCGACGGCGCAAGGATTCGCGAGGATTCAGCCCTCCACGTTGCTGATGTGGTCCAGCAGTTGAGGTACGAGTCGCGCCAACTCGGCCAGGTCCTTCCGGTCCACCGCGGTCCGGAGCTCCGTCAGGTCCGTGCCCACGGGCGAACCCGCCTCCTGCTGACGCACCCGCTCCCACACCAACTCCAGCCCGGTCACGTCGCCGGCCACCGCCCCCGCGTCCCCGGCCTTCACGTCGATGACCAACTGCCGTGCCCACAGGGCGAGTCGGTCCTGGTCGACCGTCGGCACGGACTCGTACCGCAGCCGCAGATCCGTCACGTTCTGCGCGACCCGGAGAGCGGGCCCCACCGCTTCGGCACCGGTCCCGGCCTTCTCCAGCGCCACGACATCGCGCTCCATCTGCCGCTGCAGCAACTCCGGTACGGCATCCGAGGCACGGTACGCGTCCCAGGTGTCGCGGACCTCGCGGACGGTGGCGGTCCCGGGCGACTTCTGGGCGGCGACGGCCGCGCGGTTCAGGGCGACAAGCCGGTCGGGCAGAGCCCCGGGTGTCGCGTCGATGGGCACCGCGAGCGACACGGCCTCCTGGTCGCCGCCCTCGTTGCCGGTCGAGAACTCCCCGTACCCCGGTGCGAACACCTTGTCCTCGGTCGTCGCGTCCATGTGCAGCTCGTGCACCGTGATCGCCCCCCGCACCCTGCCGTACGGCCCGTCGACCGTCTGGTCCACCGCCCGCACGGTGACCTCCTCGAATACGGTCCCCGGCAGGTTCTCGGGCCGGTAGACGTCGCCCTTCCGCGGGTCCGCCGGCATGATCATGGCGCCCGGTGCGCCGTCGCGGCCGGCCTGCCAGGTGCCCTCGGTGTCGGCTACGACCCCGTCCTCGTAGTTGAAGACGTCCTCGCCGAGGTACCAGACGGAGCCGTCATCGGCCTGCGCGTACCAGTCGAGGGCGACCTCCTTGATCCGGCCGTCGGAGAAGGCGACGTACTGGCTGATGCGGGCCTCGATGGACTTGCCGTCCCACTCGATGGTCTTCGTGCCCGGCAGCAGGGTGACCTCGGTGCGGAAGGGCTTGTCGTCCTCCTGGCCGCCGTAGATCGTCTGGGTGACCTTGCTGGTCGGGTGGAGGGGGTTGGTGATGCTGGTCGGGTGGGTGAAGCGTGGCTCCGTGAGGTCGACCCGGTCCTTCGCGGATGCCGTGGGCAGGCACTCGGCGCCCGTTTGGCCCGTGTTCTCGTCGACGACATGGATGCACTCGCTCTGCTTCGCCCCGTCGCCCATGGCCTCCGCCGAACACGCCCCGGCCATCAGCACGGCGGCGGTCACGGGGGCTCCGGTCAGCAGGACGCGTCGGTGGGTGTTCATGACGGCCTCCTTCGTGTGGCCTGGGATGAGCGTCCCGCATGCCCGCTGAATGGACGCTGAACGCACCTGAACGCGCCGTCAGCCCGGGGCCCTGCGGAGGGTCACTCCCCAGCAGCAGGCAACGTCACCGTGAACCGCGCCCCGCCCAGCTCGGGCGCCCTCCCCACCGTCACCGTCCCCCCGTGTGCCGCCACCAGCTCGGCGACGATCGGCAGCCCCAGCCCGGCGCCGCCCTCTCCCCGCGCGCGGGCCTCGTCCAGCCGTACGAAACGCTCGAAGATCCGCCCGCGCTCCCCCTCCGGCACCCCGGGCCCGTCGTCGTCCACGTCCAGGCGTACGGCTCCACCGGCGCTCACGAGCGTCAGGGCGACCCGGGAGCGGGCGTGCCGGGCCGCGTTCTCGCCGAGGTTGCGGACCACGCGGCGCAGCGCGTCCTCGTCGCCCAGCACCCGGCCCGCCGACACCCCCGTGCTGTCGATCCGCGGGCCGTCACCCCGTTCCCGCAGCCGCCGGGCCTCCTCGAAGACCAGGTCGTCCAGGTCGAGGGGGCGCCGCCGCAGCCGGATCGCGTCCTCGTCGGCCCGGACCAGGAGAAGGAGATCGTCGACGAGGCGCTGCATCCGTACGGCCTCGTCGAGCACCGTCCCGGCCAGTGCCTCGGTGTCCGCGCGCCCGGGGTGTGCGAGGGCCACCTCGGCGTGCTGCCGGACCGTGGCGACGGGCGAGCGCAGTTCGTGGGAGGCGTCCGACACGAAGCGCCGCTGCGCGGCCTCGGCCCGCGCGGCCCTCCGCAGCGCCCTCCCCACGGCCGCCCAGGTCGCGACGGCCGCCAGGACCAGCAGCACCGGCAGGCCGATGAGCAGCAGCCGGGTGACCGTCGACGTGGCCTCGGCGACCCCGGCGGGCGTACGGCCGTCCAGGACCGTCAGCCGCCGGTCGCCGTCCCGCGCCCCGACCGCCACCACCAGGAACGGGTCCTCGTCGAGCGGGGTGTCGACCTCGGTGCTGCCGCCGGGCCGCAGCCGGGCCAGCGCCGGGAGGCCCTCGACGTTCGGGCTCGCCGCGACGACTCTTCCCTCCTCGTCGACGACCTGCAGGAACTCCTCGTCCGGATCGGTCACGGACACCTCGGGCACCCCTCGGCCCGCCTCGATCACCCGGGCCACCTCCCGGGCGCGGGTCCGCGCGGCGTCCCGTACGTCGTTGCTCAGCTCGGCGCGCAGCGCCAGCACCAGTGCCACGCCCCCGACGACCAGGGCGAGGGCGACGGCCAGTACGGCGATGAGGGTGGCCCGCACGCGCACGGCCCGCAACCGCGCCCCGGTCCCACGGCCGGCCCGCTCACCCGCCACCTCACCTGCCGTCTCACCCGCCGTCTCACCCGCCATCCGGCACCAGCCGATACCCGTGCCCCCGTACGGTCAGCAGCGACTCCCTCCCGAACGGCCGGTCCAGCTTGTTCCGCAGGCGCCGCACATACACCTCGACGATGTTCGGATCGCCCTCGAAGTCGTCGCCCCACACGTGGTCGAGGATCGTCCGCTTGGTCAGGGCTTCGCCCGTCCGCCGCATCAGAAACTCCAGTACGGCCAACTCCCTTGCCGTGAGCTCGACTTGGCGTCCGGCTCGGGTGACCGTATGTGCGGCCGGGTCCAGCCTCAGGTCGCCCACCGTGAGCACGGCGGGCCGCTCGCGCGCGTCGCGGCGCAGCAGTGCCCGCAGCCGGGCGAGCAGCACGGCGTACGAGACGGGCTTGGTGAGGTAGTCGTCGGCACCGGTGTCGAGGCCCTCCACCTCGTCCCACTCGCCCTCCTTGGCGGTGAGCATCAGGATCGGGGTCCAGTCGCCCTCGCCGCGCAGCGCCCGGCAGACCCGGTAGCCGTTGAGGCGCGGCAGCATGATGTCGAGGACGATCGCGTCGTACGCGTTCTCGCGGGCCATCCACAGTCCGTCGACCCCGTCGAGCGCGACGTCCACGGCGAAGCCCTCGGCCTCCAGCCCGTCCCTGAGCCCGGCCGCGAACCGTTCCTCGTCCTCGACGACCAGCACGCGCATACGGCTCACGCTACGGGAGCGCCCGGCGGTGACAAGCCGAAGCGGTCGTACGGGAGGAGCGCAGGGCTCCGGATGGCGTACCTCTTGACTTGACCCCGGTCCCCGCGTCACATTCCTGACTCTGTATCAGAAACGGGGCGCCCGGGCCCGTCGTGTCCCGGGCGGCACAGCACGGCCTCCCTTTCCCTGACCAGACTGGAGAGACCTGCCATGTCCACCCACGCGGATCCCGTCAGACGTACGTCCCTCTCCGCCCCCTCGCGCCGCCGGGTGCTCGGCGCCGCGGGAGCCGGGCTCGCCCTCACCACCGGGCTGCCGCAGTTCGCCGACGCCGCGCCCGCCGCGGACGCCGCCGCCGACCTGCCCCTCCTCGGCACGTACGACGTCGTGGTCATCGGCTCCGGAGCCGCCGGGATGACCGCCGCACTCACCGCCGCCAAGCGCGGTCTGAGCTGCGTCGTCGTGGAGAAGGCGGCCACCTTCGGCGGCTCGGCGGCCCGGTCCGGCGCCGGCATCTGGATCCCGAACAACTCCGTCATCCTGGCCGCCGGTGTGCCCGACACCCCGGCGAAGGCCGCCGCCTACCTCGCGGCCGTGGTCGGCGACGACGTCCCCGCCGACCGGCAGAAGGCCTTCCTCGACCACGGGCCCGCCATGCTCTCCTTCGTCATGGCCCACAGCCCGCTGCGCTTCCGCTGGATGGAGGGTTACAGCGACTACTACCCGGAGCTGTCCGGCGGTCTGCCGAACGGCCGCTCCATCGAGCCGGACCAGCTCGACGGGAACATCCTGGGCGCGGAGCTGGCCCGCCTGAACCCCTCGTACATGACGGTCCCGGCCGGCATGGTCGTCTTCAGCGCCGACTACAAGTGGCTGGTCCTGTCCGCGGTCAGCGCGAAGGGGCTCGCGGTGGCCACCGAGTGCCTGGCCCGGGGGACGAGGGCGGCGCTGCTGGGCCAGAAGCCGCTCACCATGGGGCAGTCGCTTGCGGCGGGGTTACGGGCAGGGCTGCTCGCGGCCGGCGTGCCGGTGTGGCTGAACACGCCGCTGACCGACCTGCACAGGGAGAACGGCGCCGTCACCGGCGCGGTCGTCACCAAGGACGGCGCCCCCGGACTGCTCCGCGCCCGCCGCGGCGTCATCGTCGGCTCCGGCGGCTTCGAGCACAACGCGGCGATGCGCGAGCGGTACCAGGAGAAGCCGATCGGCACGCAGTGGACGGTCGGCGCCAAGGAGAACACCGGCGACGGCATCCGGGCGGGCGAACGGGCGGGCGCCGCACTGGGGTTGATGGACGACGCCTGGTGGGGCCCGGCGATCCCGCTGCCCGGCCAGCCGTACTTCTGCCTCGCCGAACGCACCCTGCCCGGCGGACTCGTCGTCAACGCGGCCGGAGCGCGCTTCGTCAACGAGGCGGCGCCGTACAGCGATGTCGTCCACACCATGTACGACCGTGACACGCCGACCGCGCCGCACATCCCGGCCTGGCTGATCGTCGACCAGAACTACCGCAACCGCTACCTGTTCAAGGATGTCGCGCCGACCTTCGTGTTCCCCGACTCCTGGTACGACTCCGGCGCCGTCCACAAGGCGTGGACGCTGGACGGGCTGGCCGCCTCGATCGGGGTGCCCTCCGCCGCCCTCCGCACGACCGTCGACCGCTTCAACTCCCTTGCCAGGAAGGGCGAGGACACGGACTTCGGGCGCGGCGACAGCGCGTACGACCACTACTACACGGACCCGTCGGTCCGCCCCAACTCCTGCCTGGCGCCCCTGTGGGCGGCCCCCTACTACGCCTTCCGGCTCGTCCCGGGCGACCTCGGCACCAAGGGCGGCCTGCTCACCGACGCCCGCGCCCGGGTGCTCCGCCCGGACGGCTCGGTGATCCCCGGGCTGTACGCGGCGGGCAACGCCAGCGCCGCCGTCATGGGCCGCAGTTACGCGGGTGCGGGCTCGACGATCGGGCCCGCGATGACGTTCGGGTACATCGCGGCACGGGACATCGCGGCGCGGACGTGAACTGAACCGTGACGTGGGCCGTGACGTGGGGCGTGACGTGAGCCGTGACGTTCGCGGTCAGGACAGCCGCAGCGCGATCTCCGGGATCGTCAGCCCTGGCAGGACATAGCGCTCGACCTCGACGAACCCGTGCTTCAGCGCGAACCGCAGCCCGTCCTGGTTGGACTCCAGGACGAGCGTCTCGATCACTCCGGCGCCCGACTCCCGCGCCCGCTCCAGCCCGCGCGCGTACAACTGCTCGCCGAGCCCCTTCCGTCGGTGCTCGGCGAGCACCCGCGCGATCACCGTGACCACGGCCTCGTCGCCCTCGGGCGGGCGGACCGTCGAGCACCCCACGAGGACGTCGCCGACGTACGCGACCTCCATGTGATTGCGCACGGCGCGCTCACGGACGGCGTCGAGGGGCAGGTGGAACGGAGGGACGACCACGTTGTGGACGTGCTGCCAGTCCTTGAGGCCCTGGAGGTCGGCGTCGCCGTCCACGCGTTTGATGAGGAGATCCGTCACGACGGCAGCAAACCCGAGTCCCTGATGAGCCGTCAACCACGTTGTGAGACAGGCGAGATCACACCGCGAGGGGTACCGGCTCGCCCTCGACCGGGTGCTGGTAATGACTCCAGATCTGGTTCAGCTCGTGCTGGTAGTACAGCGGATACAGGCCGGCGATGATCAGGAGGATGAGCCCGATCCAGGGGTTGCAGGTGGGCTGCATCCCGGCCGACTGCTGCATTCTCGCAATGCGCTGGCCGGTGTTGTAGGCCGAGATGAACGGGGGAACGATCAGCACCCAGCCGAGAGTGATGGCCAGCAGGGCCATGACCGGGTTGACCTCGATGCGCGGGTCGAAGTCGCGGGCCTCGCGATTCACCTTGTAGTACCAGACGAGGTGGTAGATACCCAGCGTGATCAGGGGCCAGACCAACCACACGAGAAAGATGTTACGAGTCTTGCCGGCGTGACCAGACATGAAGCACCTCCCGTATCCGGTGAATGCTGGTGCTGTCCACTCGCATGGAAACGCCGATTCCCACCCATACAGTCCAGCACGACCAGCAGGAATACGCACGCCAGCGGATTAGGAGTGACCCCGGCGGCGCCATTCTTCCGCGAGCAGTTCGTAGGAGCGGATCCGGTCCGCGTGGTCGTGGGTGATCGTCGTGATGAGCAGCTCGTCGGCGCCCGTGGCCTCCTGGAGCTGTTCCAGCCGGCCGGCCACGCGGGCCGGGGAGCCGACGAACTGGGTGTCGAGGCGGTCCTGGACCAGGGCCCGGTCCCCATCCGTCCACGGGTGAGCGCGTGCCTCCTCCGGCGTCGGGAACTCGATGGCGCCCTCGGCGGTGCGGATGCTGCGGACCCACGGGCCGTAGCCGGTGGCCAGTTCGCGGGCGGTGGCGTCGTCCTCGGCGACGACGACGTCCGCCGACACGCTGACATACGGCTTGTCGAGGAACTCGGAGGGCTGGAAGAAGGCCCGGTAGCCCTCCACCGCCTCCAGGACCGTGGCCGGGCTGACGTGGTAGTTCGCGGCGAAGCGCAGGCCCCGGGCGCCCGCGACCTCGGCACTCAGGCCGCCGCTGCTGCCCAGGATCCAGACCTCCACGTCGGCGCCCTCGCCCGGGACGACATGCGCCTCGACGCCCTCCGGGGAGCGGTAGGTGCCCTCCAGAAGGGCGAGGATGTCGTCGATCTGCTCGCCGTAGTCCTGCGACTCGGCGCCCGGCTGCTGGAGCAGCTTGCGCTGCAGGGCGATCCGTGGCGAACCGAGCAGGTGCTCGGAGGAGAAGCGGGGCGGGATGAGCAGGCCGTTCGGGGTGCGGCCGTCGACGACCGGCGTCGCGGTCGGCGGCGGGGCCGCCGGTTGTCCCGGCGGGCGGCCGCCCGAGCGGCCCAGGCCCAGATCGAGGCGGCCCGGGTGCAGTGCGTCGAGCAGGCCGAACTCCTCCACGGTGGACAGCGCCGTGCGGTGTCCGAGCTGTACGGCCCCGGAGCCGAGCCGGATCGTGGAGGTGGCGGAGGCGGTCAGGGCCAGGACGACGGCGGGGGACGTACCGACCACGCCCGGGTTGAGGTGGTGCTCGGCGAACCAGTAGCGGGCGTATCCAAGGCGTTCGGCTCGCTGCGCGAGGTCGGCGGAGTTGCGCAGGGCATCGGCCGCGGTCGAGCCGGACGGGACCGGGATCAGGTCGAGGACGCCGAGGGGGATGTCAGACATGGGAGGACTCCTGAGTAATCGGTGACGGCGGAAGGACGGGACCCGTCAACCCACTGGCGTCCGCGTGCAGACGCAGCGCCATCTCGAACCCCGACTTCACGACGCCACCCGCTCGCTCCGTACTTCGTTCCGTACGTCGTCACGGACGTCGTCCGGGTGGGTGAGTCCGAGGTCGTCGCGCAGGGTCGGGCCCTCGTACTCCGTGCGGTAGACGTCCTGGTTTCAGCGGGGACGGGCATGCGGTGATCTCCCGTGTGTCATGGCCGTGCGGACAGCCGTGGGAGGCGAGGAAGAGTTCAGGAGGATGCGAGAGAAGCGCGAGGAAGCGCGGAAAGCGCACCCACAGAGCGCGCGGAGCGCCCACAAGCGCGGCGTTGACCGCGAACGGTGTGCGGGCAGCCGGAGTCGTCAGGCGTGACAGAGAGCGCTGGAGACACGTCGCAGATCGACGTGGAGACGCACGGCCAGGCGCGAGGAGCGGAAGGGAACCAGGGCCGCGTCGTCCGCGGACACCGGCCGGCGGCGCTGCATCGCGACTCCCCTCAGTTCTCCACGGATGACTCTGCCGTTTCGTCGAGCGTTCCTTCCGAAGCCGATGTTCCGTGTATCGGGCACGGTGCGTCAACAGCGCTGTGTTGCGGTCCCGTTGCAACCATGTGCACTGGATGCGCCGCGAGGATGAGGGGTTCCGGCTTCCCGAAAATTCGATAAACCTGCACACCGTTCACCGCGAGGTCGTACGGAACCTGAATAGGCGTCACTTCCGCGCTCACGGTTCACGGTTTTGGCGTGGAAGTGTCCGTATTGAGATCCGATGCCGCCAGTCGTGGGTGCAGCCGGGCGGCAGGCAATGTGAAGGAGTCGGAGTGTTCGGTCATCACGCAGTCACACCGACGCGGTCGGCTTTAGCATTGCGTCCCGTTTTGGACGTCGGATCGGCTGGCTGTCCCCTCGACGGCATGCTTTGATCCTGCGCATGGCGCAAGTCGCCGGGAATGGTTCCCAGTTCGGGAATCAGGCGGGGACTCTGCCATTCAAAAGTGCTTATTCGAAGGGAAACCGCACCTCATGAACCTCACCCCCCAGGTTGAAACGGCCGAGATGTCCGACGCCGAGCTGGACAACATCTCCGGCGGCATCGGGGGCAGCGCCTCCGGCGGCCTCCTCGTCGAGACGCCGCTCGGCGAGCTCGCGGCCGGCCTCTTCTCCGCCGCCTCGGCCGAGGGCGTCACGGCGGGCGGGAACCTGACCGCCACTCGCTGAACCACCACACGTGCCCGCCCACGGGCCCCGGGTCACCCTGATCCGCGGCCCGTGGGCGGTCACGGCGCCGTCACCGCGCACGTCACGGCACCCGTCACGGCACCCGTCACGGCGCCCGTCACGGCGCCCGTCACGACGGCGGGAACACCTGGCCCCGGCATGGAAACCAACCCCCCGCAGCAACAGCCCGACCACCAGGCCACATCGCTTCCCAGGAGCAGTCCTTGCCCTGGAGCAAGTAGTCGGCCGTCGGCAAGGAAATCCCTGCTCGCGCATTCAAGCGACATGCAGAATACGTGCCCAAATTTTGGACGTTTCGTGGGCGTGTAACGCGGCGGCGCAGTGTGGCGCAGAGCTACACGGGTCCGCGCGACGGCCCCTGTGCGTGAAGCAGCGGATTGCACAGCGATGCGTCAGATTGGATTCCAGTGAGCAATACCGACCCGATGCCCGGACAGCATTCCTACAACCATCCCACGGGCGGCCCGCACCGCCGTGAGCGGAACCAGGCCACTGCCCGGCGGACAGCTCTGACGGTCCACACGATCGCTGACATCGCCGCCGGTTTCCTGGGGCTGTGGATCCTCCTCTACCTGCTCGAAGCCAACTCGGCCAATGTCTTCGTCGAGTTCGTGCACGGGACGGCCGACTTGCTGGCCTGGTGGTCACAGGACATCTTCACCATGGACACGGAGGGCCTTCGTGTTCTCCTCAATTACGGTCTGCCGGCCGTGCTTTACCTGCTGGTCGGTCATGGGATCGCCGCGCGGGTCAGCCGCGCCTGATCGCAATCCTTGAACGACACCCAGAAAGACCAACGCCGTGACACCCAACTCATCCGGAACCGATCAACTGCCGATCTACGAGAGCCTCATACGTGAACGCGGCGATGTCGTGGCGGAAGCTCGCGTGGTGGCCGAAGAGACGCAGCACCAGGCAAAGGAAGCACTGCACAGGCCCGTCGGCGGCGCTCAGCGGGAGCCCCGCCCTCAGTGAGCCCGTAGAGCAGCCGAGGCGTCAGCGTCATCGTCGGCGCCATCGGCCCGCTGCGAGACCTTCGTCCTGGCCGTCTGCGCCGAGGTAGTCGACAAGCTCGACCAGTTCCGGCTCGGCGCCCGCTCCCTCGCCCGACCGGAGAAGACCGTCCCCGCCCCAAGCGGCGGCGGCGCTCGCCCGGGCCCGTTCCAGCACGGGCGCCGACAGGTCGATGCCCAGGGCGTACGCGGCGCGACCGGCGGCGAGGCGGGTGACGCGGCCGTTGCCACAGCCGATGTCGAGGACGCGGGCGCTCGGCGCGAGGGCCGCCGCGTCGAGGAGCGGGGTGTTGGCCCCGTCGTTGATGCCGTCGTAGCGGTCCTGGTGGTCCGCCCAGTACCGGCCCTCGTAGCCGCTCCAGGCCGCGGCCTGGTGGGAGTTCACCAGCACGCGGGCTGCCGCCCCGACGCGCCCGGTCCCCACTACCGCTGAGGGCGACGCAGCAGGAAGTTCATCGCGGTCATCGTGAGCACGGGCTCGCCGCGCTGGTTGAGCACCTCGATGCCGGTGTGGACGAGTCCGCGATCCGGCTTCGAGCGGGAGACACGGGCCTGTCGCACCGTCGTACGGATCGACAGACTGTCGCCCGGGCGGACCGGCCGCACCCAGCGCAACTCGTCGACGCCGGGGGAGCCGAGGCTCGCGACCTTGCTGACGTAGTGGTCGGCGTACATCCGCATCATGAGGGCCGTGGTGTGCCAGCCGCTGGCGATCAGCCCCTTGAATGGGCCGTTCTCGGCGGTCTCGGGGTCGGTGTGGATGCTCTGCGGGTCGAAGTCCCCGGCGAACCGGAGGACGTCCTCCTCGCTCACCGTGATGCTGCCGTAGACGTACACCGAACCCGGGACGTAGTCCTCGAAGTACCGATGCTCGATGGGGGTGTCGAAATCCGCGTCGCTCAGTGGGGTGGTGGCGGAGGTCGTCATGGGCGGCACGATAACCGCCGCGTCGGTCCTGCCGCACAAGGCTTTTCGAGAACGCCGCGTACCGCGGCCGGGTGCCGCCTGCGTTCGCAGGTCACCGTGGCCGGTGACAGACTTACGACGTGGCCGTCTGCCTGCCAGTAAGCCTGGCACGACGAGGAGGCCGGATGTCGCCATGCGCAATCGCCGGGGTCGGTTCAAGGCCGTCCGCGCGCCGTCCGCCGAGGCCCGCGGCTCGCAAGATCCAGATCCGCGTGATCCAGGTCCGCAAGATCCAGGTCCGCGCTCCTTGATCTTCGTGATCCAGGTCCGGCCCGGCCGTGCCCACCGTGCGGCCGGCAGGTGTGGAGTCAGACCCTTCCCCGAGGGACTCTGATCGCGCCTCGCCCCGGCAGAAGGACGAAGGAGGTCTTTCACCATGAAGACCTGTATCCGGGACGCTGCCCTGGCCGTGGCCACGGTGTCGACGGCCGTCGCTCTCGCGGCCTGCGGACAGAACGGCGGGGGCGGCGACGGCGCGGAGGGAGCCGCGCAGATCGGCCTGTTGTTGCCGGACGACACCACGGCTCGCTGGGAGACGCAGGACGCGCCCCTGCTGGAGAAGAAGATCAAGGAGCTCTGCGGCGACTGCACGGTCGAGCACGCCAATGCCAAGGGCGATGTGGCCACCCAGCAGAACCAGGTGGAATCCATGATCATCAAGGGGGTTGACGCGATGGTGCTCGTGGCCGTGGACGCCACATCGCTCGGCGGCGCGGTCACGAGGGCGGACCAGGCCGACATCCCGGTGATCGCCTACGACCGACTCGCCGAGGGCCCGATCTCGGGATACGTCTCCTTCGACGGTGAGGCGGTCGGCGAGCTCCAGGGCAGGGCACTCCTCCAGGCCATGGGCCCGAGGGCGGACGGCGGCCAGATCGTCATGATGAACGGTGACCCCACCGACCCCAACGCGGTCTCGTTCAAGAAGGGCGCGCTGTCCGTACTCCAGGACCGGGTGAAGATCGGCAAGTTGTACGACACACCTGTGTGGAGGGCGGAGACGGCCAACATGAACATGTCCAGCTCCCTCTCGGCCCTGGGCGCCGACAACATCCACGGCGTCTACGCCGCCAACGACGGCCTGGCCGCCGGCAGTATCTCCGCCCTCAAGGCGAACAAGGTCAGCCCGCTGCCCCCTGTCACCGGCCAGGACGCCGAGCTCGGAGCCCTGCGGCGCATCGTCGCCGGCGAGCAGTACATGACCGTCTACAAGCCCTTCGGCCCCGAGGCTTCCGCCGGCGCCGCCATGGCCGTGGCCGCGGCCCGCGGTGAGAGTCTCGACGACGTCGCTACGGGACAGGTGCGCGCCAGCACCGGGAAGCTGGTTCCGGCCGTCCTGCTCACCCCGGTCTCCGTGACGGTCGGCAACATCGACGACACCTTGGTGAAGGACGGTGTGTACACGGTCCAGCAGATCTGCACCCCGCAACTCAGGGCGGCCTGCGACAGGGCCGGCCTCACCGGATAGGCCGGTTTCCGGTTTCCGGCTTCCCACCACGGCCGGGCCCCGGGAAGGAGGTGGTTTTCCGTGCCGACTCCGCCCCTGCTGGCGCTGCGCGGTGTGTGCAAGCGCTTCGGCGTCGTCCAGGTCCTCAAGGACGTCGAACTGGAGATTCGTGCCGGCGAGGTCGTGGCGCTGCTGGGTGACAACGGAGCCGGCAAGTCCACCCTGGTGAAGGTGATCTCCGGCGTCGCCCCCGCGGACAGGGGTGTCATCGAGTGGGAGGGCCGAGCGGTCCAGATCAGGCGCCCCCACGACGCCCGGGATCTCGGCATCGCCACCGTCTACCAGGACTTCGCGCTGTGCGGGAATCTCGACATCGTCGGCAACCTGTTCCTCGGACGGGAGGTCCGCAATTACGGGTTCCTCGACGAGGTGGAGATGGAGCGCCGCACCCGGGACCTGCTGGAGCACCTGACGACGGGCGTCCCCGATCTGAGGGCCCCCGTCGTCTCCCTGTCCAGCGGTCAGCGGCAGACGGTCGCCATCGCCCGCTCGATCCTCGGCGACCCGCGGATCCTCCTCCTGGACGAACCGACCGCGTCCCTGGGCTTCGAACAGACCACCCTCGTCCTGGACCTCGTCGACCGGTTGCGCGACCGAGGCCTCGGGGTACTGCTCATCAGCCACAACATGGGCGATGTCAAAGCACTCGCGGACCGGGCGGCGGTGCTGCGGCTCGGTCGCAACAACGGCTTCTTCGATGTGAACACCGTGTCCCAGGAACAGATCATCTCCTCCATCACCGGCGCCACGGAGAACGTGCCCCGCCGCATGGCCCCCCGGGAGGAAGCGTGGTGAAAGGGATACGCAGAACGGCGGACCACACTCGTGCCGACTCCGCCCCTTCCACCGCCGAGCCAGGGCCGCCGCACCGGGGGCGGGACCTCGCCCGTGCTGTGGAGGCCCTGGCCGCCACGTTCCGGCACAGGCTGAGCGCCGGCGAACTGGGCTCGCTCCCGGTCGTCCTCGTCCTGCTCGCGGTCTGGATCGTCTTCCAGATCCTCAACGAGAACTTCCTCTCACCACGGAACCTGTCCAATCTCAGCGTGGACATCGTCGGTACCGGCCTGATCGCGGTCGGTATCGTCTTCGTGCTGCTGATCGGCGAGATCGACCTGTCGGTCGGCTCGATCAGCGGTCTGTCGGCGGCTGTCTTCGCCGTGCTGAACGTGAATCACGGCGTGCCGGAATGGCTCGCCGTCATGGTCGGGGTGCTCGTGGGGACCGCGGCGGGGACCGTTCAGGGCCTGTCCTTCGCGAGGACCCGAGTGCCCGCGTTCGTCGTCACGCTCGCGGGGCTGCTGGCCTGGAACGGCCTCATGCTCTACATCCTCGGTACCAGTGGCACCATCAACATCGACGAGAACGGTTTCGTCGCCAAGCTGACAAGTCACTACTTCTCCAACGACGCCGCCGCCTACGGTCTGGCGGCGGTCGGTGCGGGCCTGGTCTTCCTCGCGTCCTACTGGGACAGGCGCCGCCGCAGGGCTGTCGGCATGCCGCACCGCTCGCTCCTGGAGATCGGAGTACGTACGGGAGTGCTCGCGGTGATCGCGTTCGCCGCCGCCTATGTGCTCAACCGGTTCCAGGGCCTGCCGCTGGCTCTCCTGGTCTTCCTCGTCCTGGTGGCCGGCCTGGACGTCATCCTCCGCCGTACGCACTACGGGCGGCAGGTCTACGCACTCGGCGGCGGTGTCGAGGCGGCCCTCCGTGCCAGCCTCAGGGTGGTGCGCGTGCAGACGGCGGTACTCGCTGTCTCCGGCACGATGGCCGCGATCGGCGGCCTGTTCCTCGCCTCACGGATCACCTCGGTGAGCCAGACCTCGGGCTCGGGCGTCCTGCTGCTGAACGCCATCGCGGCAGCGGTCATCGGAGGCACCAGCCTGTTCGGGGGACGCGGGAGGACGTGGTCCGCGGTGCTCGGCATCCTGGTCATCGAGTCGGTCGCCTCGGGCATGGCGATCACGGACACCCCCATCGCCGTCCAGTTCATGATCACCGGAGGGGTGCTGTTCGCCGCCGTGGTCATCGACTCGCTGTCGCGGCGCACCCAGGAGGCACACGGCCGGGCCTGACGAGTCCGTGATCAGCGATGCGGTGCGGGATCGGGGGCGAAAGGCCGGGCCCGGGCGATGAGCAGAGCGACGTCGTCGTGGTCGTCGGGGTGCCGGAGGTCGTGCAGGAGCCGGTCGCAGGTTTCCTCCAGGGGGGAGTCGCCGGCGGCGAGCAGGTGCACGAGCGTGTCGAGGCGGTCGTCGATGGCGTGCTCGCGGGTTTCGACGAGTCCGTCGGTGTACAGGACCAGTTGGTCGCCGGGCGTGAGGCTGAGGGTGGTGGTTTCGAAGGGGACGCCGCCGACGCCGAGGGGGGTGCCGGTGGGCAGGTCGAGCAGTTGGGGGTACCTGCCGTCGCGGACGAGGACCGGGGGCAGATGGCCGGCGTTGGCGATGTGGCACTCGGCGCGGTGGGGATCGTAGGCGGCGTAGACGCAGGTGGCGATGTACTGCTCCAGCCTGGAGGTGATCGTGTCGAGGTGCTCGAGGACCCGGGCGGGGTCGAGGTCGAGTTCGGCGAAGGCGGCGGTGGCGGTGCGCAGGCGGCCCATGGCGGCGGCGGCGTCGATGCCGCTGCCCATGACGTCGCCCACGACCAGTGCGGTCCTGTCTCCCTTGAGCGGGAGGACGTCGTACCAGTCGCCGCCGACCTCGTAGGCGGCCTGTGCCGGCTGGTACCGGGAAGCGACCAGCAGGCCGGGAAGGTGGGGCGGGTGGTCCGGAAGCAGGCTGCGTTGCAGGGTCTCGGCGGCGTTGCGCACGCTCTGGTGCGTACGGGCGTTGTCGATGCACACCGCGGTGCGGGAGGCCAGCTCGGCGGCGATGGCGAGGTCGTCCTCGTCGAAGGGCCGCGGATCGCGGGCGCGGGCGAGACCGACGAAGCCGAGGATCGTGCCGCGGGCGGTGAGCGGAACGGCCAGGTAGGAGTGCACTCCGGCGCGGGCCAGGCGGGTGGCGGACCGCTCGTCGGGGGCGATGAGCGTCAGGTCGTTTCCGTCGGCGTGCCGGATCAGGACGGGCCGGCCGGTCCGCACGCAGCGAGTGGCCAGACGGTCGGCGTCGTACGAGGCGACCTGGCCCGGCGGACCCGCGGCGTGGACGGCTTCGGTGGGGTAGGCGGCCCGCACCGCGAGGGCGCGGAAGAACGCGGGGCCGCTGCGGGCGGTGGGGCGGTGCTCATCGAGGACGGACTCGAGTACGTCGACGACCGCTACGTCGGAGAAGTCGGCGATGGTGACCTCGGCCAGCTCCCGGGCTGTCTGTTCGACCTCCAGGGTGGTGCCGATGCGGGCGGAGCCGTCGGCGATCAGGGCCAGACGCCGTCGGGTCTCGGTGGCCTCCATGGCCGACTGATGCCGCTCGGTGACGTCCACCACCAGCTCGGCCACCCCGAGCACCCGCCCCTGGGCGTCCTCCAGCCGGTACACCGAGAGCGACCAGGCATGCTGGTGCTCCGGGTCGGCCCTGGTGCGGGCGACGATGGTGTTCTGCTCGACCGTAGGGTTCCCGGTCTTGAGGACCTGCCGCATCGCGGCCTCGGCCTCATCGAACTCCGGGGCGCTCATGATCTCGCGGTAGTAGTGGCCGAGGTGGTCCTCCGCGGGGATGCCGTGGATCCGCTCCAGGGCGGGGTTGACGGCCGCATACCGCAGATCGGTGTCGAGGATCGCGATCCCGATCGGGGACTGGGAGATCAGCCGCGTGGACAGGGCGACGTCCCGCTCCACCTCGCGCAGCGTGGGCGAGTCGGTGCCGAGCCCGAGGGCGTAGAAGTCGCCGCGGTCGTCCAGCAGCCGCATGTTGCGCCACTCCACCATCCGCGTGCTGCCGTCCTTGCACCGGACGGGGAACGAGCCGCCCCAGCTCTGACCGGTCTTCATGACGTCGGTGAACTTCTCGATCACCCAGTCCCAGTGCTCTTCGTGCACGAGCAGCCGCGCGGCGTACTGGCCGAGCGCCTCCTCGGCGGTATGGCCGTACAGCTTCTCGGCCTGCGGACTCCACAGGACGATCCGTCCTTGGGCGTCCAGCAGGACCGCCGAGACGGCGAGGAGGTCCATCAGCCCGCTCGGCCGCGGTGGTTCACCCTCCGGCGGGCGGGCGTCCGCCCGGCCGATGTCCGCCGGAGACCTATCGGATTCGCTCATCGCAGGCACTTCTTCCGCCGCCTGGGGGCGCCCGGGCGGGCCGTTGCGCCGGCCCGGACCTGGAGCACGGCCAGTCTGCGTCAGCAGGCGCTTCGCTTCCATGGTCTCTCGGACCACCGGACAGCACATCCCGTTCACCCGGGCACTTCGGCCGCGTACGGGTTCAGCCCCCGTGGGCCGGGTCTGTACGGGGGCGGGGGCAGTGCGGTGCTCGGGGCCGACCCCGACCACACGAGGGGCGCGGACCTTGCGGCAACATCGGACAGACTTCCAGAGTCGAGCGGGTCAGTGTCCTGGTTCAACCCTTGACGGAGTCCTGCGCGGCGAAGGTGCGGAGAAGCGTGCTGAGGGCCTCGCGGAGCACGCGGCGGTCCGCCTCACCGCGGGGCCAGGCCCGCCGGTGCAGGGCGAAGCCGTCCAGCATGGCGACCACCATCGGGGCGCGCCGAGTGGCGTGACTGATCCCGAGGGCGCGCAGTGACGCCTCCGCGGCCCGCTCGATGCTGGCCATGATCTGGTGGGCCGTGGCCTGTAGTTGGGGCCGGCGGGCGCACTCCAGGTAGATCTCGAACTGCGCCGTCAACTCGCTCTGCGGCGTACTGAGCAGCTGCTCCAGGAACGGTTCGATCGACTCCTCCGGCCCCAGAGCGGCTTCGTCGATCATCCTGAGCGCTTCCTCGACGCGTGCCGAGATGCGGTCGGCGACGACCTGCAGGGCCGCGGCGATCAGGTCGTCGAGGGAGGAGAAGAAATAGCTGGTGGTCGACAGCGGCATACCCGCCCGGGCCGCGATCGACCGATGCGTCGCCTTGCCCACGCCGCCCTCGGCGATGACCTCGATGGCCGCCTCCAGGAGTGCGGTGCGACGCGCTTGACCGCTGGCTCGGTGCGTCGCGGGGCGAATGGGCATGGGCAAAACCCTATCGCGGAGTTGTCGCGGAGTCTGGACATGCGTCCACACTTGCTGAACACTCTGGACGCGTGTCCGAACATGCTCATAGTCGGATGTAGTGAACAGGGGCGCGCTCAGCGTCCTCGCCCCATGTGTTCCGCATGTGTTCCGCCCGACATCAACAGCAGGGAGCGCGATCATGGCCCACGCCGTACTCGTCCGGTCGGCTGCCACGGCGGCCCCCGTATGAGCGGCCACCACGACGTCCGGGAACAGATCGCGGATGCCTGCCGACGGCTGGCGGCCCGCGGACTGGTCATCGAGGGGGCCGGAAACATCAGCGTACGAGTGGGTGACGAGGTCGTGGTCACCGCCACCGAGGCCCGGTTCGCGGAGATGACAGCCGAACAGGTCGTCGTCGTCGATCTCGACGGCAAGGCGGTCCTCGGCGATCTCGAACCGACCTCGGAGCTGGCACTGCACCTCGGTGTCTACCGACGCTTCGGCGCCGCGGCCGTCGTGCACACCCATGCTCCGATGGCGACGGCGGTCGGCCTCGTCGTGGACGAACTGCCGTGCGTGCACTACTACATGCTGAAGCTCGGCGGTGCCGTGCGCGTCGCACCGTATGCCACATGGGGCACACCCGAGCTGGCCGACCACGTGCTCACCGCCCTGGACGGCAAGTCGGCCGCGCTGATGGCCAACCACGGCGCGGTCACCCACGCGGCCTCCCTCGAAGCGGCGGTCGAGCGGAGTCTTCTGCTCGAGTGGGCGTGCGAGCTCTACTGGCACGCGGCGTCGATGGGCACTCCGCGGGCTCTCGACGAGGAACAGCAGCAGGCCGTCATCGCGGCGGCGCTGGCGCGCATGAACGGCAAGCCCACCGGAACACCCGAGGAGAAGTCATGACCGCGGCCCCCGACATGACCGTGATCGCACTGGGTGCGCATGTCCTGGACACCCTCGTGAGTCCGGTCGAGCAGATTCCCGAAGGCCAGGGCGGACAGCTCGTCGAGCAGATCAAGGTGACGGCGGCCGGCCCCGCCGGCGGCACCGCGCTCGTTCTCGCCAAGCTCGGTGCCACCGTGCGCAGCGCGGGAGCCGTCGGCACCGACACGATCGGCGACCAGCTGCTCGCGCTGCTCGCCCGCGACGGCGTGGACACCTCGCTTCTGCTGCGCCGCGACGGAACGCAGACCTCGGCCAGCGTGGTAGCCGTCCGGCCGGACGGATCGCACCCCACCCTCCACGTCATCGGGGCCAACGGCGGCTACGGGCCGGACGACGCGCCCTGGGACGCCATCACCGCGGCCACGCACCTGCATCTCGGGGCGCCGGAACTCATGGGCGGTGAAGCCGCGGCGAAGGTCCTGTCGTTCGCGCGCGACCACGGGGTGACCACCTCCGTCGACTGCATCGTCCCCGGCGAGGCCGCCTGGCTGGACTGGATCGCGGCCTGCCTGCCGTACGTGGACTATCTGCTGCCCAACGACGACCAGGTCCTCGGCTGGACCGGCACCACCGACCTGGTGACGGGCTGCCGCGCACTGCTCGACCGCGGTGCCGGATGCGTCGTCGCCACCGCGGGAGCGGCCGGCGCCGTGATCGTCACGGCCGACGGTGAGCACACCGTTCCCGCGTTCGCCGTCGATGTCGTCGACACCACCGGGTGCGGAGACTCGTTCTCCGCCGGCTTCCTGCGTGGGCTCTCGCTGGGACACGACGCGCCCGAGGCAGCCGTACTCGGCTGTGCCACGGCCGCCCAGGTGGCCGGCGGGCTCGGCACCGACCACGGCGACTACGACCTCGCCGCCATACAGGCCTTCGCCGCCGGCGCACCGACCATCGACAGGTGATGCGGGATGCCGTCCTCCACGTCTTCCACGTCCTCCACGTCCTCCACCCGGAACGCCGATGTCGTGGTGGTCGGCGCGGGGCTCGCGGGGCTGACCGCCGCCCGCCGGCTCGTCGCCGCCGGACACAGTGTCACGGTCCTCGAAGCACGTGACCGCGTCGGCGGGCGCACCCTCAACCACGACCTCGGCGACGGACAGGTCGTCGAGGCCGGCGGCCAGTTCGTGGGCCCGACCCAGAACCATGTGCTCGCCCTCGCCGACGAACTCGGCATCGACACGTTTCCCGCGTACGACGAGGGCGCGGCGGTGTACGTACGCGGCGGACGCGGCACGCGGTACACCGGCGACATCCCACCGGACCTGCTCGCGCTCCCGGACATCGGCGTCACCATGGCCCGGATCGCCCGCCTCACCCGGCAGGTTCCGCTGCACGCGCCCTGGGAGGCCCGGCACGCACGCCGCCTGGACGCGCTCACCCTCGACAGCTGGATCCGCCGCACCACCCTGGGCACGGGCGGACTGGACCTGATGAACGCCTTCCTCGGCTCCGCGTACGGCGCGACCGCCGCGGACGCCTCGCTGCTGTTCAGCCTCCACTACGTCGCCGGCATGGGCTCCGAAGGAGTACCGGGCACGCTGGAGCGCGGCATCGGAACGAAGGACGGCGCACAGGAACGCCGGTTCGTCGGAGGCTCGCAGCGCCTGTCGACCACCATGGCCGAGCGGCTCGACGGGCGTGTGGTCCTCGGCTCGCCCGTCCGCGCCGTCGAACAGGACGGCCGCGGCGTCACGGTGCGCACCGACAGCGGCGCCTGGACCTGCCGCCGGGTCGTCGTCGCCGTACCGCCCGCGCTGGCCGCCCGGATCCACTGGTCCCCACTGCTTCCGCCCGAGCAGGACGCGCTCTTCAGCCGGCTGACCTTCGGTCGGCTGATGAAGTGCGAGGCCGTCTACGACGAGCCGTTCTGGCGCGGGGACGGGCTGTCCGGCCAGGGCGTCTTCCGCGCCGGCTCGACGGTGTGCTCGATGTTCGACAACTCGCCGCCCAGCGGCAAGCCGGGTGTCCTGATGGGCTTCCTCGGCGGCCGCCAGTGGCGTGCCTGGGCGCACCGTCCCGCACACGAACGACGCGGCGCGGTGCTGCGGGCCTTCGCCCAGGTCGTGGGGCGGGGCGCGCTGCGGCCCGCCGACTACTTCGAGCAGGACTGGACCACCGAGGAGTGGACCCGGGGCGGGCCCACCGCGATCGCCGCCCCCGGTGTGCTCACCGACCTGGGCGCGTGGCGGGACAGGCCGTTCGGCCGCGTCCACTGGGCCGGGGCCGAGCACTCCGACTACTGGAACGGCTACATGGACGGGGCCGTCCGCTCCGGCAGGGACACCGCACGCGCCGTCATCGAACAGGAGAGCTGACATGGCCGCCGTCACCGAAGTGACCGAACGCGCCGTACTCGCCGTGCCCCTCCGCCGCGTCTGGGAGGTCACCTCCGCGACCGACCGCTACGCGGAGTGGGTGGACGGCGTCCTGGAAGTCACCGCCCACCACGGCACCGCCGAAGTGGGCAGGACCTACTCCGAACGCAACCGGACCGTCGGCCCCCTGACCACCCGCTCCACGTGGACCGTTCGCGAGATCGACCCCCTGCGGCGACGGGTCGACACCGGAACGGGCTTCGAGCCCATGCACGGCATGACCAACATCTTCGAGTTCCGCCGCCTCACCTTCGACGACGGCACCGAGGGCACCGAGATGACGTACAGCGTCCGCTACCGGCCCGGCCTCGGCGTGGTCGGCCGCACCATCGACAGACTCCAGCAGCCCGGCCTGCGCAAGGCCTTCCAGACGTCGATGCGCAACCTGGAGGACCTCATCGTGGCCGAGGGCGACACCGGGACGACGACGCCATAGCGGCCACCGCGCCCTTCAGGGGCGCGGGGAACTGCGCGACCAGCCACAACGCACCCGCACCGACCCACAAGGTGACCTCGCCGGTCGCCCGGAGGCGCCCCCACTCGCCCCGGCATGGCCCCCGGCGCCCGGGCGGATAGCATCGGGGTTTCGGCGTGGTTCCGAGCAAGAGGCGACGATCATGGATCCGGGCGCGGTTTCACCGCCCACAGCGAGCATCAGCCTGCGTCAGTTGCTGATGGCGCTGGGTGACTCGCTGGTGGAGGTACAGGCCGCTCCCGCCGGACTCGACGTCGAGATCCGCGGCGTCACCCTGCTCGACCCCGTGGACCCGCCGTCCGCCCATCCTGGCGAGCTGGTCCTCGTCATCGGTGCCCGTGGCCGCGCCGCCTTTCCCGCGCTGCGGGCCGCCGGGCGCGACCAGGCCGCCGCCGTCGTGGTCAAACTGGACGGTCCCGGCCAGGCGGCGGCCGTGAGCGCGACCGCCGCCGAGGCCGGCGTCGCCCTGCTCTCCCTGCGCAGCGAAGCACGCTGGGAGCAGGTGATCTCGCTGGCCCGCGCAGCCCTCGACGACGCGCCGCCGGGCCACCCCGGCGAAGGGGCCGAGGAGGGCGACCTGTTCTCGCTCGCCCAGACCACCGCCATCCTCACCAGCGGCATCGTCAGCATCGAGGACGCCGCCCACCGGGTGCTGGCCTACTCCCGCTCCACCGACTCCGACGAGATCGACGACCTGCGGCGGCGCTCCATCCTCGGCTGGCAGGGACCGGAGGCGTATCTGGCGAAGCTGCGTGAGTGGGGCGTGTTCCAGCACCTGCACTCCAGCGACGACGTGATCGGCATCGACAGCCACCCCGAGCTGGGGATCCGCCGCCGGCTCGCGGTGGCCATCCGGTCCGGTGACCGGCAACTGGGCACCATCTGGGTGCAGGAGGGTTCGACGCCGCTGTCCGAACGCTCGGACCAGGCACTGCTGGGCGCCGCCCGGGTCGCCGCGCACCATCTGGTACGCCGCCGCCGGGAGCTCTCGGAGGACCTGACGCTCACCCGGACCCTGCTGGCCGGGCTGCTGGAGGGGAGCACCGGGCCGCAGCCGCTGGCCACCCACCTGGGATTCGACGTGACCCGCCCGGCCGCCGTCCTGGGCTTCTCGTACGGAACCTCGGAGGCGGTCACTGCACCGGAGCTGACCCACACCGAGGTCACCAACCTCGTCTCCGTGCACATCGCCGCCCGGCACCGCAGCGCGCTGGTCACTCAGGTCGATCCCCGTATCTACGTGCTTCTGCCCCAGCTGCCCCGCAGCATCGACACCGACACCCTGCGCGGCTGGGCCCAGGAGATCACCGAGGCCGCACACCGCCATCTGGGACTGCCGCTGCGCGGCTCGGTCGGTTGCCTGGTACCCGGGCTCGGCACCGCACCCGAGTCACGTCGCGAGGCCGACCGGATCCTCGACGCCATGGTGAGCGCCGGCGTGTCCGCCGCGGTCGCCGCGCTGCCGGACATCCAGGCGGAAGTGCTGGTCAGCGAAGTGCTGACGCTGCTCTCCGACCACGCCGAGATACGGGATCCCCGACTGACGGCCCTGGTGGCGCACGACAGCCGGCACCAGGGACAGCTCGCCGAGTCCCTGCTGGCCTACCTGAATTCCTTCGGTGACGTACGGGCGGCCGCCGCCCAGCTGCATGTGCACCCCAACACGCTGCGCTACCGCATTCGCCGGGCCGAGGAGCTGACCGGTCTCGATCTGAGCCGTCCGGACCAGCGTCTGCTCGCCATGCTCCAGCTGCGGCTGCCGCCCGCCACCTGACCCGGCCCCTCGTACGACGACGCCCTTCCGCATTGGCCGATCGGACAGCCATCGAGGACTAGTTTGTCGTCTTCCACAAACACCTCGGCCCCTGGCCCTCCATAAGCTTGCGCAAATCCATTTCCGCAGGTGATGCGGTCCGCCTCCCACGAGGAGACGGAGCAAGGCGCGGACGTGCTGTGACGACCATGTCACCAGTACGGCATCCGGATACCGCGCCCCGTGCCGTGAACGCTTTCGGAAATCGTCAGGACCATGACCGCCCCGCCCCGCCCTGCGTAAGTCCGGCCTGCTCGTCCCCGCCATCGAAGCGATCCGGCGATCCGACTGTCCGGCTGACCGGTCGGATCTCGGGCAGCCACTCCCCACCATGGCCCTCCCAACCACTCAATGGATGTCCACATGACTACACGTCCCCCTGAGTCACTGGCCCCCGACACTGCATCGCCAACAGGTGGTCAGTCCCCGGAGCAGCCCGGTCTTCAGGCCGGCCTCAAGAATCGCCATCTGTCCATGATCGCCATCGGCGGGGTCATCGGCGCCGGTCTCTTCGTCGGCTCCGCCTCCGGTATCGCCGCCGCCGGGCCCGGCATCCTGCTGTCGTACGCGCTGGTCGGCGCCCTGGTCGTCTTCGTCATGCGGATGCTCGGCGAGATGGCCGCGGCCAACCCGACCTCCGGCTCCTTCTCCGCCTACGCGGACCGGGCGCTGGGCCGCTGGGCCGGGTTCTCGATCGGCTGGCTGTACTGGTTCTTCTGGGTCGTCGTGCTCGCCGTGGAGGCGACGGCGGGTGCCGTGATCCTGGAAGGGTGGGTTCCGGCCGTACCCCAGTGGGCCTGGGCGCTGATCGTGATGGTGGTCCTCACCGCCACGAACCTGATCTCCGTCGGTTCCTTCGGCGAGTTCGAGTTCTGGTTCGCCGGCATCAAGGTCGTCGCCATCTCGGGCTTCATCCTCATCGGCGGCCTGGCGATCTTCGGTGTGCTGCCCGGCGCCGAGGGCGCCGCGACAGGCTTCGGCAACCTCACCGAGCACGGCGGCTTCCTGCCGAACGGGCCCGGCGCGATCCTCACCGGCATCCTGCTGGTCGTGTTCTCCTTCATGGGCAGCGAGATCGTCACCCTCGCCGCCGGTGAGTCCGCGGACGCGGAGCGGGCGGTCGCCAAGGCGACCCGGAGCGTGATCTGGCGGGTCGGCGTCTTCTACGTCGGCTCGATCCTCGTCGTGGTCTCCCTGCTGCCGTGGAACGACCCCGCGATCGAGAAGAAGGGCTCGTACGTCGCGGCCCTCGACACGATCGGCATCCCGCACGCCGGCGAGATCATGAACTTCATCGTGCTGACCGCCGTGCTGTCCTGTCTCAACTCCGGCCTCTACACCGCCTCCCGGATGGCCTTCTCCCTCGGGCAGCGCGGCGACGCCCCGCAGGCCTTCACACGGACGAACACCGGGGGTGTCCCGCAGACCGCGATCCTGGCCTCCGTGGCCTTCGGCTTCGTGGCGGTCGCCTTCAACTACCTGTGGCCGGACACGGTCTTCCAGTTCCTGCTGAACTCCTCGGGCGCGGTCGCGCTCTTCGTGTGGCTGGTCATCTGCTTCTCGCAACTGAAGATGCGCGGGATCATCCTGCGCGAGAGCCCGGAGAAGCTGGTCGTCCGGATGTGGCTGTTCCCGTACCTGACGTGGGCGACGATCGCGATGATCTCGTTCGTGCTCGTCTACATGCTCACCGACGACAGCGAGGGCGGCGGACGGATCCAGGTACTGCTCTCGGTGCTCGTCGCCGCGCTGGTGGTCGCGATCTCGCTGGTCCGCGAGCGGACCCGCCGCCAGAACACCCCGGAGACGGCCGGGTCCCGATAACCACCACCGCGCGACTCCCGCACGACCTCCCCGACAGGGCCCCCACGGCCCCGACAAGCCACCCCCCACGGCCCCGGCTCCCCGCCTTCCACGGCGGGGAGCCGCGTCGGTTCCGGGCACGGGGCCATTCCGGGGCGCGGGGCGTCGGCGGAGCGGGATCGCCCGGTGGCCGGCTGCCGGCCACCGGGCCCGCGTCGGCCGCCACCACCAGCGGGCCGCGCGGGGTCATCTTCGGGCTCGCGGAGAGCCCCGTGGCACGGGACCACGGCCGCGACTTCCACCCGCTCGCCGAACGGCTGACGCGGCACTGCTCCTGCTCCGCGAACCGGCCGCTCGCGAACCGCTCCTCTGCGAACCGCCTGTCCCCGAACCGGCCGTCCCGCGGACCGCCTGTCCCCGAACCGGCCGCCCCCGAACCAGCCGTCCCCCCAGACCGCGTGTCCCCAACCGGCCGTCCCCGAGTCGGCCGTCCCGAGTCGGCGTGAGACGCCAGGCGCGGCAGCGGGCAGGAGGCTTCTGTCCCACCATCCAGCCCAGCAGCCGACGAGTAGCCGCCGTGCCGCGGCCGGCGTAGACCGCGCCGCGACGGGGCCGCCGGCTGACCGCCCGGTCGGCGGAGCGCTGCCCCGGCCCCGTGGCGCGATCCCTCGTATCGTGGAACCACATCCGATGACGGTCGGCGCCGAGGCAGGCAGCACATGAGGGAACCGCAGATCGACTACGAGGCGGTCTTCCGGGCCCTGCCCGGCATGGTGGCGCTGCTGACTCCCGACCTGGTGTACGCTGACGCCAACGAGGACTTCCTGCACCTGGCCGGGCGCACCCGCGCGCAGCTGGTGGGCCGCTACATCTTCGACGTCTTCCCCGAGAACCCGAACGACCCCGCCGCGGCCGGCATGCGCGACGTCCGGGCGTCGATGCTGCGCGTGGTGGCCACCGGCAACCGCGACACCATGGCGCTGCAGCGCTACGACGTCCAGGATCCCGAGCGGCAGAACCAGTGGGTCGAACGCTACTGGAGCCCGGTCAACGCACCCGTCCACGGCCCCGACGGGCGCGTGGTGCTGATCCTGCACCGGGTGGAGGAGGTCACCGAACTCCTCCGTGCCCGGGGCAGGACAGGGAGCAGCCAAGCCCGCGTGCTGGAAGCCGAGCTCTACACCCGCGCCCGTGAACTGCAGGAGCTCAACGAAAGCCTGCGGCAGGCGCACGCCCGCGACCGTGAGGTCGCCCTTGCCCTGCAGGCGGCCATGCTGCCCGTCGCGAGCCCGGACATCGGGCACAACGGAGCGACCGTACGCTACCGGCCCGCCGCCGGCGCGCTGAACGTGTGCGGCGACTGGTACGACATGATCGACCTGCCCGGCGACCGCATCGCCGTCGCCGTCGGCGACGTCGTCGGACACGGCCTCTCGGCCGCATGCGTCATGGGACAGCTGCGCAGCGCACTCAGCGCGGCGGCCCGCGTCGCCGAGGGCCCGGCCCAGGCCCTGGATGTCCTCGGCCTGTACGCCCGCTCGGTGGAGGGCGCCGAGTCGACCACCGTGGTGAAGGCCTTCATCGACTGGGACCGCCACACCATCACCTACAGCAGTGCCGGCCACCCTCCGCCCGCCCTGCTGCACGCCGACGGCACCGTGGCCTTCCTCAACCAGGCCACCGACCCACCGCTGGGCGCCCGCCCAAAACACATCCCCCGCCCTCAGGCCCAGGTGTCCTTCGCCGAGGGCGCCACCCTGGTCCTGTACACCGACGGCCTGATCGAGCGCCGCGACGAGGACATCGACACCGGTCTGGCCCGCCTCGCCGACTGCCTGACCCGCCATCGGCAGGCCGACCCGGAGTCCCTGGCCGACACCCTGCTGGGCGACCTTCTCCCCGCCACCGGCGACACGGACGACACCGCTTTGGTCGTCATCCGCCTCTGACCGGCTTTTCGGCGACGGCCGGCCCGCGGCCCGGGGTGGGCCGAGTGGCCCGGATGAGGGTCTTCCAGCCCTTGGCGACTGGGCACAGCCCACCGGACGCTGGCCATATGCAGGAGAACGACGGCTTTCGCGCGCTCGATCGACAGGAGTGCCTGCGCCTTCTGACGAAGGTGCCGGTCGGCCGTGTCGTGTACACCCGGCAGGCGCTGCCCACGGTGCTCCCGGTCAACTTCTCGCTGGACACGGACTCTTCCGTGCTGCTGTGCACCTCGGCGGCCTCGGACCTCGTCCGCGCGATCGGCGGTGCCGTGGTGGCCTTCGAGGCGGACGAATTCAACGCCGTTGAGCAGTCGGGCTGGAGTGTCATCGTCACGGGCAGGGCGACCGTGGTGACCGACCCCACCGAACACGCCCGGCTGACGCGGACCGGCCCCCGCCCGTGGGCGGCCACGCACGACGGGATCTTCGTACGCATCGAACCCGAGATGGTCACGGGGCGACAACTTGTCGGCGGGCGCACCCTGTACGGAGTGGACGCCTCCTGATCAGCCGTGTGCGCGCAGTTCCAGCAGTTCCGGGGCGAGGATGACGACGGTGCCGCGCTCGACCTCGATCAGGACATCGCGACGCAGCCGGGCCAGGGCGCGGTTCACGGTTACGCGCGTGACCCCGAGCAGATCGGCGAGAGCCTGCTGGCTGCCGGGCAGGGGCACTCGGCGGCTTCGCGTGTCCGCGGCGCGGTCCAGCAGCCAGGCCGCCAGCCGCGCTTCGGCCGGCAGCGTCGCCGTTGCCGTCAGCCTCTCCTGCTGTCGCCGAGCGTGCCCGGCGAGCACGCGCAGCACGTGGGCCCGTACCGATGACACGTCGTCGACCAGAGCCAGGAAGTGGTCGCGCGGCAGGGTCCGTACCCCGCACGGAGTGAGTGCGGTGAGGGTCGCGGTGTGTCCTCCGCCGTCGATCACGGCGATCTTGTCCAGCGCGCAGGGTGCCGCCCATTCCCCGAAACGCAGCACACGCCCCGTTCCTGTCACCGTGCCGGCGGCCACTCGACCGCGCAGCAGCAGGATGAGGTGAGCCGCGGGATCGCCCACGGTGCGCAGCACCTGCCCGGCGGGGACCGTACGAGGTGAGGAGACTGCCCACAGGTGCCGCAGTGAGGTGTCGGGGAGCGAAGCCAGCAACGGTATTCCGCTCAACGATCGCCACCGCGGGGGTGTATCGGGCGATACAGACCTGGTCACCCCGCGACAGTACCGTCAGCCGCATGCTGATCCTCGAACTCGCCTTCACCAGCTCTCCGGAACGCCTCGCCGCACGCCCTGCGCACCGTCAGCGGCTGGCGCGTCTGCAGGCTGACGGCCACCTCGTGGCCGCGGGGCCGTGGGCGGACGACAGTGGCGCCGTGCTGATCTTCGACGTGGACCGCTCGCGACTCGACGCGATCATCAACGCCGATCCGTACTACGGCACTTCGGGCGTCCGGGTGGCAGGGGTGCGGGAGTGGACCCCCATCATCGGCCTCGACGCGCCGGGGCACCCGAACCAGCACCGGTGACGAGGAGTTGGGTTCGAGAAGGAAAAGGGCCCCGTGCTCAGGATCTTTGGCCAATCCGCTCCCCACACGGGCGGCGGACTTGGCACGGTAGGAGCATGACAAGCACCGACCAGGATGCCCCGGACACTCCGGACGGCTCCAACACCCCCCGCACAGCAGGCAATTCGACCGCCAGTTCCGGCCGCGTGACGGCGCCCCAGGCCATGCGTGGCGCGGCGTCCCAGCTCGGCGAACTGCTCGGCACCGCCCCGGAGTCCGTCTCCGCGCTCCGGCCGGCGCCGGACGGCTGGACGGCCGATGTGGAGGTGGTGGAGCTGGAACGGGTCCCCGACACCATGACCGTCATGGCGACCTACCGGGTCAGCCTGGACGCCCAGGGCCAACTCCTCGGCTACGAGCGGGCGCGCCGCTATGCCCGCGGCCAACTCGACCGTGGGCGTTGACAGTTCAGTTCAAGTAAGGCGCTGTTTTCGGTCTTCGCCGTGAACACCTCCGCCGCCGCCCCCGTACGTACAAGTGGCGCGGCACCCGGCCGGGTGCCGTACCGACGTGTATACCGGGGCAATCGGGCCGCCTGGTGTCACGCCGAGAACGGAGCACAGCGAAGGGAACCGAAAACGTGACCGTCATGACGCAGACCGGCGGGGTGCAACCCGCCGCCACCTCCAGCGGTTCGGGGACCGCCGGCCTCTACGACATCCTCGAACTCATCCTGGACCGCGGGCTCGTCATCGACGTGTTCGTTCGTGTCTCGCTGGTCGGTATCGAGATCCTCAAGATCGACATACGGATCGTCATCGCCAGCGTGGACACATATCTCCGCTTCGCCGAGGCCTGCAACCGCCTCGACCTGGAGTCGGGCCGCAAGGCCCCGGCCAGGCTCACCGACCTCGTCGGCGACATGGTCGAGAGCGGCGCCCGGGGCAAGACCGGCGGCGCGATCAGCGGCGCCATCGACGCGATCAGCGATGTCTTCGACCGCGACGACAAGGAGGAGCGGTGAGCAGCGCTCCGACGAGCGAATCCGCGGCGGAACCGACCCCGGGGCAGGCACCGGGGCCGGCACCGGGGACGCCACAGGAACCGACACCGGAGCCGGCACCGGAAGCGCCCCGGTACGTCTACGCCGTCACCGGCTCCGACCACCCCCTGAGGCTCGACGGCCTGCGGACCGTCGGCGGCGACGCGGGCGGCTCCCTGAGCACGGTGGTCCACGGCGGTCTCGCCGCCGTAGTCAGCCCCGCTCCCCCGGACCTTCGCCCCAAACGCCGTGACCTCGCCGCCCACCAGGAGCTGCAGGAAAGGCTGATGGCCGACGGAGCGGTCCTCCCCATGCGGTTCGGTCTGCTCGCCCCCGACGACGACGCCGTCAAAAGGGCCTTGGAGGAGAAGGGCGAGGAGTTCACCCGCAAGCTCGTCGAACTGCACGGCACCACCGAGTTCAACCTCAAGGCCGCGCGCTCCCAGGAGGACCTGCTGCGCGAGGTGCTCACCGAGTCCGACGAGGCCCGCCGTCTCAACGAGCGCACCCGTGACGGCAACGGCACCTACGAGGACCGCGTCGCCCTCGGCGAGCTGGTGGCCCGACAGGTCGACGCCCGGCAGCGGCTGCTGGCCGAGCGGGTCGTCCAGCAGCTGTCCGGTCTGGCCCGGGCCCGGGTCCAGGCGGCCCCGGCGAAGGACGACTTCCTCAACGTCTCGTTCCTCGTCTCACGCTCCCGCGCCCACGAGTTCACCGAAGCGGGAGAGCGGCTGGCGCGCGACTACGGCGAGGGGTACGAATTCCGGCTGCGCGGTCCCCTGCCCCCGTACAGCTTCGCCGCCTGACCCATGGGCCTGCTGACCGGCATCCTCACCTTCCCGTTCGCGCCCCTGCGCACCACCCTCTGGGCCGCCGAGCAGGTACTGAACGCCGCCGAAGCGGAGTACTACGACCCGGCGCCGGTCAGGCAGGCCCTCGTCGAACTGGAACGCGCCCTGCTGGACGGACGTATCGACGAGGACGAGTACGACCGCCGCGAGGACGAACTGCTGGACCGACTCGACGAAATCACCACGCGGAGACGAGCCCCCCGACCATGACACAACCGGTAGCAGGCGGACTCGGCGGAGCGCCCCGTTTTCCGTCCCCGTACGACCAGGCGCCCGGCGGCCAGGGCGCCTCCCTGGCCGACATCCTCGAACGGGTTCTCGACAAGGGTGTGGTGATCGCGGGCGACATCCGGATCAACCTGCTCGACATCGAGTTGCTCACCATCAAGCTGCGACTCGTCGTCGCCTCCGTCGACAAGGCGAAGGAGATGGGCATCGACTGGTGGGAGTCCGACCCCTCCCTCTCCTCCCGGGCCGGCCGTCCGGACCGGTCTCTCACCGAGGAGAACGAACGCCTGCGCGCGGAGATCGCCGCGCTGCGGGCGACCGACAGGAGCCAGGCCCCGTGACCAACACGACTGACACGACTGATGCAATGGACGCGGTCGGCACGACCCGCACGACCGGCACGACTGGCACGACTGGCACGGACATCGTCTACGCCTACGCGGTCCTGCGCCGTACGTCGGAGGCGGCCGAGGCGGTGGCCGGCCTGCGCGGCGTTGCCGGAGAGCGGATACGCCTGCTGGGGTCCGCTGACCCCAGCTCGGAGCTGGCCGCGGCCGTCGGCCCCGTCCCGGCCGCGGACTTCGACGAGCAACCCCTCAAAGCCCATCTGGAGGACCTGCGCTGGCTGGAATCCACGGCCCGCGCCCATCACGCCGTCGTCGCGGCCCTCGCCGGGCTCGGCGCCACCGTCCTGCCGCTGCGCCTGGCCACCGTCTATCTCGACGAGGACCGCGTCCGGCAGACGCTCGACGACCGTCGCGACGACTTCCTGCCCCTGCTGGACCGTCTGACGGGCCATGTGGAACTCGGCGTCAAAGTCTACGCCGCCCCTGACGCCGCGTCACCCGATCCCCGCCCCGGCCCGGACCCGGCCGCCGCCCCGGCCGCGGACCTCAACCCCGGCCGCGCCTACCTCGCCGGACGGCGCCGGATGCGCCGCACCGCCGAGGACGCCTGGCAGGCGGCCG